>DATHGE010000113.1:0-3256 GCA_035317805.1 Flavobacterium sp.
TCCCATCGGCTTTGATCCATTTGGCTGCGTCGGCTTCCAGTTGGCCACCGATTTCGCCGATCATCACGATGCATTTAGTTTCAGGGTCGTTCATCAACAATTCAACTGCCGCTTTGGTTGTGGTCCCGATAATCGGGTCGCCGCCAATTCCGATCGCTGTGGTGATTCCCATGCCTTGTTTTACAACCTGGTCCGCTGCTTCATACGTTAAGGTACCTGATTTGGAAACGATTCCAACTGTCCCTTTTTTGAAGACGAAGCCCGGCATGATCCCAACTTTCGCTTCACCCGGAGTGATCACACCCGGACAGTTTGGCCCGATCAGCGTGCAGTTTCTTCCTTTGATGTATTCATTGGCTTTGATCATATCGGCAACCGGAATGCCTTCTGTGATGGTGATGATGACTTTGATTCCGGCATCGGCCGCTTCCATAATCGCATCGGCAGCAAAAGCCGGCGGTACGAAAATAATGGTTGTATCGGCACCTGCCTGTTCAACGGCATCCTTTACAGTGTTGAAAACCGGGCGCTCCAAATGGATCGTTCCGCCTTTTCCGGGAGTAACGCCACCAACGACATTCGTTCCGTATTCAATCATCTGCGAAGCGTGGAAAGTTCCTTCGCTTCCTGTAAAACCCTGAACAATTATTTTAGAATCTTTATTCACTAAAACACTCATGATATATTTTTTAGGTGGTTTTTAAAATTTGCCTTGCAAAAGTAAGGTTTTGAAACTGACTTTTAAAGTTTTTTGCTCAAAATAATTTACGACAACTGGCTCATCTGGAACCCGCGGAAAAGCTTCTCGTCCTTGAGTTCCCAGATCACAAAAAAGTGCGCCAGCAGCATTTCTTCGCGCGGATTCTCAACGGTTTTGATGAAATGGGAATAGCGCACGGCTACCTGGTTTCCATCCTGCAAAAGATGGCTCATGCGCACTTTCGAACGCACATAAGCGCGGCCCAATTCACCCGCCATCGCAACAATCTCATCGCGTTTGAGCTGGATGAAACCCTTGCTGCTGTTCCAGTCGAGGACCACTTCTGGGTGTAAATATTCTTTCATGATTTCGCTGTTGATCAGCGCATCAGATTTGTAAAAATTCTGTACAAATTTTTTAGCCGACATCTTACTTTAGTTTGTTTAGTATTTCGGGAATCCTTTTGATATTCGCCAGTTGCTTGAGCTTTTCACGCGATTCTTCAATCGGTGTCCCGAAATAGGATTTTCCGCCTTCAACCGATTTGGTCACGCCGGTCTGTCCCATAATCACCGCCTTCGCGCCAATGGTAATGCCGCTGGTGGTTCCGACCTGTCCCCAAAGTGTCACTTCGTCCTCAATGATGACGCAGCCTGCGATTCCGGTTTGGGAAGCGATGAGGCATTTTTTTCCGATTACGGTGTCGTGCCCAACATGCACCTGGTTGTCTATTTTGGTTCCTTCGCCGATGGTCGTGTCTCCGGTTACACCTTTGTCGATCGTGCAAAGCGCACCGATTCCGACATTGTCATGGATGACGACACGGCCTCCGGATAGCAATTGATCGAAACCTTCCGGTCGTTTTTTATAATAGAAAGCGTCTGCACCCAAAATGGTTCCGGCGTGGATGATCACATTGTCACCGATAATCGTATGGTCGTAAATCGCCACATTGGAATGGATGACGCAATTTTTCCCGATCCGCACATGATGCCCAATAAAAGTATTGGGTTGGATCATTGTGCCCTCGCCGATCTGCGCCGATTCGGAAATCGAGACGTTCGAAAAGCGGAACGGCCTGAAGTGATGCGTGAGCTTATTGAAATCGCGGAACGGATCGTCAGAAATCAGCAGGGCTTTCCCTTCAGGGCAATCGACTTCCTTATTGATCAGGACTACCGTCGCAGCGGAATTTAAAGCCTTGTCATAATATTTCGGATGGTCAACAAATACGATATCCCCGGGCTCTACCACATGAATCTCGTTCATGCCGTGGACCGGAAAATTGTTATCGCCAACATATTTGCAATCGATCAATGCCGCGATTTCCTGTAAAGAAAAAACCTTTGGGAATTTCATGATAATTTGATAATGAGGGAATTTGTGAATTAGCGGATGGGCGAATTCAATACGCCCATCCGCTAATCCGCTAATTGAATTTATTCTTTCACACGCTCCATATAATGGCCGTTCGTCGTATCGATCTTGATTTTGTCGCCTTCGTTGATGAACAAAGGAACGTTAATGGTCGCGCCTGTTTCAACCGTAGCCGATTTGGTCGCGTTTGTCGCGGTATTTCCTTTTACGCCCGGTTCGGCATAAGTCACTTCCAAAACGACAGAAGCCGGCATATCTACTGATAACGGCAAATCGGTTTCGGTGTTGATGCTCACCATGACGTTCTCGCCTTCTTTCAATAAATCCGGGGAATCGAGGATGTTCTTGTTCAATGAAATCTGTTCGAAAGATTCGACATTCATGAAATGGAATTCGTCGCCTTCCGGATAAAGGAACTGGAATTTGTGGTTTTCCACACGCACTTCGTCAATTTTATGACCTGCAGAAAACGTGTTGTCCAATACTTTACCATTGGTCAGGCTTCTCAATTTGGTTCTTACGAAAGCCGGGCCTTTTCCTGGTTTTACATGAAGGAATTCAATAATTTTGTAGATGTCGTTGTTATACTTGATGCACAATCCGTTTTTAATATCTGATGTAGATGCCATTTTGTTGATTTGTTAAGAGGTTAATTTGTTTAACCGTGTATTATAGTTTGTAAAAATTCTTCTTGACTTCTTGTCTCTTTCTTCTTTTCTAATAATTTCCGGTGTAGCCTTTCATCACGCCCCGGGAAGAATTCCTGATAAAATCGAGAATCTCGTCCCTTTCCGGAGTTGCTTCCATTTCGGCCTCGATGATGCTGACTGCCTGTGAAGTGTTGTAATTTTTCTGATAGAGAATCCTGTAAATATCCTGGATTTCCCTGATTTTATCTGTTGAAAATCCGCGTCTCCTTAATCCAACTGAATTGATCCCGACATAAGAAAGCGGCTCTTTCGCAGCTTTTGTATACGGCGGAACGTCTTTCCTTACCAATGATCCTCCGGAAACCATCGCGTGGTCGCCAACATGGATAAATTGGTGGATTGCCGCCAAGCCTCCGATAATCGCATAATTTCCAATTGTTACGTGTCCGGCCAAAGCCACACCGTTTACGATAATCGCGTTGTCGCCGATATGGCAATCGTGCGCGATATGCGCCGTCGCCATCACCAG
>DATHGE010000114.1:0-2004 GCA_035317805.1 Flavobacterium sp.
TTAGCACTGATGAAATTACAACACCATATTTGCACTCTTTTAATTCTAACTGTCGGAATCGATGCGAATGCCCAGCAGGATAGCATCCCGAAAAACAACAGGCTCGAGGAAGTGGTCGTTACGGGCCAGTACAACCCGCAGTCGGTTAAAAAATCGGTTTTCCAGGTCACGGTGATTTCGCGCGAAGACATCGACCGGCAGGCGGGAAACAATCTGGCCGATTTGTTAAACCAGACATTGAACATCAATATTATTCCGGATGCGTCGACTTCAAAATCGGGCGTGAAATTATTCGGCCTCGGCGGCGATTATTTCAAGATTCTCGTCGATAATATTCCGGTGATCAATGATGAAGGCCTCGGAAGCAACACCGATCTCACGCAAATCAATCTAGACGACATCCAGCAGATTGAAATCGTCGAAGGTTCGATGGGCGTTGAATACGGAGCCGATGCGGTTTCGGGAATCATCAATATCATTACGAAGAAAAGCTCCGCTTACAAATGGGAAATCACGCCTTACATCCAGGAGGAAACCATCAGCAACGAATACAATGTTTCTGATGAGGGAAGGCACATCCAGTCGCTCAAAATCGGGCACAATTTCAACAGCAAATTTTACGCGAATGCGATGGTCACTTCCAATGATTTCAAGGGTTTTTACAATGACAAGCAGGGCGCGCATTATCTCGAAAATGACGGACTAAGAGGTTACGAATGGCTTCCGAAAAACCAGCTTACCGCCAAATCGCTTTTGAGTTACAGCCTTAAGAATCATCGCATCTTCTACAAATTCGAATATTTCAGCGAAGATGTAAAGCAGATTGTAAGTGAAGTCACGCCGAACTATGACGCGCCGACAGAAACGACCAATCCGACGGCAAACGACAAAACATTTTCCACTACGCGATTTTTCCACAACCTCAATGCTTCGGGGCGTTTTGAAAACGGGATGAATTACGATGTTTCGGTTTCTTATCAGGAACAGGAAAGGAATGTCGAGGCTTACAGTTACCGGATTCGCAGCGATGAGAAATTCATGGTGCAGCATTATGAATACGAATCCCGCGACGGATTTTATTCCAAAGGGAATTTCGCCAATTTCCTCAAAAATGAGACGGTCGATTTCCAGGTTGGCTATGAGCTCAGCGGAATCAAAGGATATTCGCAGGCGGTCCCGGGCCAATTCGGAACCGGAGCTGAAGCCAGAAGCCTCAATTCTTACGACGTTTTCGCTTCCGCGGAAATCAACCTGGGTAAGCGGATTTCATTGCGTCCGGGCGCGAGGCTACTGTTTTCGTCTTTATTCGACAGACAGACGGCACTTTCGTTCAGCGCTAAATATGCGTTCGACAACGGCTATGAGCTTCGGGCGATTGTTGGAACCGCGCCGAAATTGCCGACTTACGATGAACTCTATACTTATTTTGTAGATGTGAACCACAATGTCCAGGGCAACCAGAACCTGAATCCGGAGCAGGGAAACTCGGTTTTTCTTCATCTGAACAAGATTTTTACAACGGCAAATAATGTTGGAATCAAAAGCAAATTTTCTATGTGGTTTATGGATGTGAAGGACAGGATCGAACTCATCGTAATCTCACAGACGCCGCAGGCTTACCAGTTCAATAACATCGACCTTTTCCGCACCTGGGGAACATCGCTGACGACAACGATAGATTACAATAACCTGGTTTTGAATGCGGGAATTACCTTCTTCGGGGTTTCAAAAGTGCTCGACAGCGACAAAAATACGAGCGACGATTACCTCTATAGCGCGCAGGTCAACGGGAATGCGTCTTACAGGGTTCCGAAATGGAAAACGGTTTTTTCGCTTTTCGGGAAGTATACCGGGCCCGAATACCAGTTTGTGACGGTTTCTGATGCGAACGGCAACGAAATCTACGCCAAGGGAAAACAGAACGATTACACGTTTATCGATGCCACAATCAAAAAATCGCTGCTTTCCGATAAGCTTGAAATCACTGCCGGCGCGAGAAACTTG
>DATHGE010000115.1:0-3968 GCA_035317805.1 Flavobacterium sp.
CACGGTGCGAACCTGATGAAGGCGCTTTACAGGGAAGACCCGAAAGCCGACATCCGTTTTTGGGGCGGTGATCTGATGCAGCAAGCCGGCGGTACTTTGATGAAGCATTACCGCGAACTCGCCTTTATGGGATTTATTGAGGTGATTTTCAACCTGAAAACAATCCTCAGCAATATTGAAATCTGTAAAAAGGATATTGAGCACTTCAAACCCGATGTCATCATTTTTATCGACTACCCGGGATTCAATATGCGCATCGCCAAATGGGCAAAGGAACGCGGCATCAAAACGCATTATTATATCTCGCCACAGATTTGGGCATGGAAAGAAAACCGCATCAAAGCCATTAAACGCGACGTCGATAAATTGTATGTGATTTTGCCTTTTGAGAAGGATTTTTATGAGAAGAAACACGGATTTCCGGTGGAATTTGTCGGGCATCCATTGATTGATGCAATCCACAATCGCGTAGAGACCGACCAAGGTACGTTTGTCAAAGAAAACAATCTCGACGACAAACCAATTATTGCGATTCTTCCCGGAAGCCGCAAGCAGGAAATCACCAAGATGCTCTCGGTGATGCTGAGCGTAGCGGGTGATTTTCCCGATTACCAGTTTGTGATTGCAGGTGCGCCGAGCCAGGATTATTCGTTTTATGAGCCATTCCTCAAAAATAAGAATGTGCGCTTTATTTCGAATAAGACCTATGATTTGCTGAGCCATTCTACTGCGGCGCTCGTGACTTCGGGAACGGCAACGCTTGAAACCGCGCTGTTCAAAGTTCCGGAAGTGGTTTGCTACAAGGGCAGCTGGGCTTCGTATCAGATTGCGAAAAGGATCATTACGCTCAAATACATCTCGCTTGTAAACCTGATTATGGATAAGGAAGTCGTCACCGAATTGATTCAGGAAAAATGCAACAAGAAAAATATCAGGACAGAATTGCAAAAACTGCTCGATCCCGGTTACCGCCAACAGCTGCTGCAGCAATATGACGTGCTGGAGGAAAAATTAGGTGGCGTCGGTGCCAGCGAAAAAACCGCGCAATTGATTGTACGAAATCTATAAATATCCCGTTTTAAAATATTTTATCTAAATTTGTAAAAATTTTATACGATTTGAAACACCTAACCTACCTATTCTTTTTGTGCCTTTTCCTGGTGAGTTGTAAGCCCACAAGCAACATCATCACTTCCAAATCGGAAGCAGAGAAAAGAGGCATTTACCGAACCCCGCAAAATAAAAAAGCGGTGGCGCAAAACAATACTTCGAGACGCTCTTCCGAATCCGAAATGCCTGAAAAGGCAAGTTTTTCTGCCAGGAAACGTCCAAAAAAATCGGTCATCAATAACAAAAATGATGACGATTATGATGTGGCATCCGACAATTCAAGCTATATCGTAAAGCAGCTAATTAATACTGCCGAAGCCAATCTGGGCGCAAGTTACCACACCGGCGGCACGAATCCCGACAGTGGTTTTGACTGCTCCGGGCTGATGTTCAGCACTTTTAAGAAATTCGATATCACTTTGCCGCGTTCTTCAAACGACATGTCTAAGGTTGGCAGAAAACTCGACGACGACGAAATCCAGAAAGGCGACCTGATTTTTTTCAAGACCAACGGTAGAAGCGTCATCAACCATGTCGGGATGGTAACCGAGGTTTCAAACGATGAGATCAAGTTTATCCATTCGTCGACACAGAAAGGCGTCATCATTTCTTCCACCAAAGAACCTTACTACGGGAGGACTTTTGCACAAGCCAACAGAATAATCGTAAATTAAAGTTTTTTCTGTAACAACTACCCGCCGGAATCAAGTACTTTAGAAACATGAAAGTACTGCAATTCCCTTTAGCGAAAATCACGATCTGGTTTGTTGCCGGGATTTTATTTGCATTTTATGCCAATCCGGCAGCTTCTTTTGTGTTTCCATTACTTGCCATTTTCGCATTATTTCTTACAGTTTCCTTTTATTTTTCGAAAAAAAATCTGCTGCAGAAAATGCATTTCGGGCTATTGGCGTATGGCGTTTCATTTTTAATTGGCGCTTCAACTCTGATTGTGCATTCCGGAGATTTTCAGCAAAGCAATTACATCCATCACGCCGACAACCCGGAAAAACAGCACCAACTGGAAGTCGTCCTGAGGGAGCGATTGAAAAGTTCCGCATACAACCAACGTTATTTTGCCAATGTAAAACGTATCGACCAAAAGCCGTGTACGGGAAAAATACTGGTCAATCTGCACAAGGATGAATTTGGCGGAATGTTCCCTATTGGAACAAATCTGCAACTGACCGCAATCATTCTGAAGCATAAAAAGCCCAACAATCCCGACCAGTTCGATTATGGGAATTACCTTAAAAACAAATCCGTTTTGGCACAGGTTTTCGTTGGCGCCACTGACGTGAAAGTTGGAAAAATCCTTGATAAGGATATTTTTTATTATTCCGATTTGCTGCGCTGCAAAATTCTTCAAAACCTTGAAAAGGGCCAATTCCGCCAAACTGAACTGAATGTCGCTGCCGCTTTGATTTTGGGACAGCAGCAGGATATGAATCCGGAAATTCTGCAGGATTACCAATTCGCAGGTGCCATTCACATCCTGTCGGTTTCAGGTTTGCATATCGGCTTTATCCTGATGTTCCTGACTTTCCTGCTCAACTTCCTGCACAAAAACAAATGGACTTCTTATATCAAGCTCTTTACAATCATTTTGGGATTATGGGGTTTTGCCGTTTTAGCCGGACTTTCGCCGTCGGTGATCCGTTCGGTAACGATGTTCAGTTTTGTCGCCGTCGGTATGCACCTGAAAAGAAAAACCAATATCTTCCACACATTGCTGGTTTCCATATTGCTGATTTTACTTTTTGAGCCGTCTTTCCTTTTTGATGTCGGATTCCAGTTGAGTTATATCGCCCTGTTTTTTATCCTTTGGTTGCAGCCAATGTTGGCGAAAATCTGGCAACCGAGAAATAAAATCATCAATTATTTCTGGCAGATTCTGACCGTTTCGTTCGCGGCACAGATTGGGACTTTACCTTTGAGCATCTATTATTTCCACCAGTTTCCGGGATTGTTCTTTGTCACGAATCTGATTATTATCCCGTTTTTAAGTATTATTATGGCTTTGGGCGTTGTGGTCATGGTACTCGCGACTTTCGGATTAACGCCCGTCTTACTTGTAAAGACATTGGAATTAAGCATCTTTGCATTGAATAAGATTATCGCCGGGGTGGCGTCATTCGATCAATTCATCATCCAGGATATTTCGTTCAATCAATACATGATGCTGACGCTTTATTTGCTGATTGTGGCATCGGTCATCTGGCTCAAAAAACCCAATTTCAGAAAAATGGCTTTTGCGTTTGTTTCGCTGATTGTATTCCAATTGGCGTGCTTCGGAACTATTTCGGCCAACCGCCAGCAAAAGGAATGGGTGGTTTTTGATGTGAAAAAATCGACCTTGATTGCAGAAAAATCAGGCTTCAAAATCACCATTTTTAGCAATGAAAACATAGAAAAGAATAAAATGCTGAAGACTTATGCCGTGGCAAATTTTTCAAAAATAACAAAACAGCAACCCGTACAAAATGTTGCTTTTTTCAATGGCAAAAAAATTCTGATTATCGACAGTTCCGGAGTATATTCGACTAAAATTAATCCTGACATATTATTGATCCGGCAATCGCCAAAGATGAATTTGGAACGATTGCTGCAAGATTACAGACCAAAAATAATCATAGCCGATGGCAGTAATTACAAGTCGTATGTAAAACTTTGGCAGCAGACGTGTGAAAAGCAGAACCTCCCTTTTCATGCCACAGCCGAAATGGGTTATTTCAGAATATAACTTCCGAAACCAATAAAAAAACCGATTACAAAGAAATATTGTAATCGGTTTTTTTATAGCATATGGTTTGTTTTTATCCTTTTTTTAGTGCTGGTTGCGGACTGGTTGTCGGGGT
>DATHGE010000116.1:0-7938 GCA_035317805.1 Flavobacterium sp.
GAGCAATGCGGTTGATTTTTCTATTATTTCACCAACCGGTGCTTTTAGCGTTCCTGCTTCGGGATCACAAATTGTGCTCATCCGTTTCCAGGGCGCTGTTGCCGGAAACAAAACCAGTACGCTCACCATTGCAAATAACGATGCCGATGAATCTTCATGTACCGTAAGCCTGATTGGAAAATCCCTGGATCCTTGCGTAGCTCCTGTGGTTGCTGATCCTGAACTTACCATAAGCGATGTATTGGCAACATCGGCCAGCGTTAGTTTGGCCAATGTTACTGCAGACGGTTACCTTGCCGTGCTTTCAACAGCTGCGACTTTATCTGCAAATCCTGTTGCAGGCGTAAATTACACTGTCGGAAACAGCCTTGGCGGCGGTACTGTTGCTTATGTAGGCAGCGCGTCAAATTTTTCATTGACCGGATTGACCGAAAATACGGCTTACCACGTTTTCATTTTCCCTTACAATACTACAGACTGTACCGAAGGGCCGCTATACAATACCGAAGTTTCTATAGATGACGCATTTACAACACCAGTGGCGCCATGTATCGGAGGAGCGGAAACTTTCTCCAATCTCGGAAGCAGTTCCAGTACTTATGCAACAAGAACCTGGACAGGCGATAACAGCGTAGCATGGTCGGCGACAGACGCCAGGACAGACCAGGATCTGACCGGTGATGCGATTGCATTAAGGACAGGTATCTTAAGCAATACGACTCCGGTATCAGGCGGAATCGGAACACTTTCCTTTAACTACAAAAGGGTTTTTACGGGTGATTCTACTTTGAAAGTTTTCGTAAACGGAATCCAATACGGCGGGGATATCTCCGTAACTTCAGATGTAACTACTGTATTTACACAGGCTATAGACGTTCCCGGAGCTGTTAGCATCGAAATCCGCAACACCGGAAACCGCACCATCGTTGATGATGTAACCTGGAATTGTTACCAGACTCCGGACCGCCCTGAAATCCAATTGCTCGATAGCGAACTGGCGTTGAAAGCCTGTGGCGATTTTACGATTAATTTTGGCGATGTCTTAGTGGACGCTGATAGCGACAAGACTTTCACCATCAAAAACCAAGGCGCACAGGATCTTGAAATCACAGCGCTGACTTTGAGCAACACCATCAACTATACGATCGTTTCCCCAGCGGTGCCGTTCACTGTGAGCGCTTTGGGTTCGCAGGCAGTTGTGGTGCGCTTTAACAGTTCTGCTCCTGCAAGATTTCCTGAAACCTTAACTGTAGAAAGTAATGATGCCGACGAAGCGGCCTGTACAGTTAATCTTGATGCCAATGCTTTGAATGCCTGCGAGGCGCCTTCGCTCGAAGACGGCAGCCTTACGGTTATCAATATCACCGCCAATGCGGCAGACGTGCTTATCGATGACGTTGCTGCTGACGGATTCATCGTTGTGCTGAGCACTTCCGGAACCGTTACAGCTCCTGTTGACGGTACCGTTTACAACACAGGCGATACGCTTGGTTCGGGAACAATTGCTTACATCGGGAATACGATTCCTTTTACCTTATCGGCACTTACTGCCAATACGACTTATACGCTTACCGTGTTTGCATTCAATACCGCTGCTTGTGTCGGCGGGCCTCTTTATGGTGCAATTGCGCTGGATACTGAATTTACGACTGAAGAAGCGCCATGTACAGGTGGTTCGGAAACTTTCTCGAACCTCGGCAGCAGCTCAAGCGCTTACGCCACAAGAACATGGACAGGCGATAACAGCATCACATGGTCGGCTACAGATGCCAGGACCGATCAGGACCTGACCGGCGACGCCATTGCTTTGAGAACGGGAACCTTGACCAATACGGTTGCGGTTTCAGGTGGAATCGGTACATTGACTTTCAATTATAAAAGGGTCTTTACCGGAAACTCAACGATGAAAGTTTTTGTGAACGGCGTACAGTATGGCGGAGACATTACCGTATCGGCCGATACGACAACCTTGTTTTCACAAGCCATAAACGTGACCGGAAGCGTGACCATTGAAATCCGCAACAGCGGCAACAGGATCATCGTTGATGATCTGGCCTGGGATTGCTATGCAGGTACGGGCAGGGTTGCTTTGGGTAAACATTCGGAAAGCACTTCAAATGATGTGATCAAAGTATATCCAAATCCTAATAAAGGCCAGTTCCAATTGTATCTTCCAAACAACGGCCAGGATGCAAATATTGAAATTTTCGACCTGTCAGGAAAATTGATATTGTCAAGAAAAATTTCAACCAATGACACGATTGATCTGGGTGATGCTGCCAAAGGAGTTTATCTGGCCAGAATTAAATCGGGCACAACGGTTTCCAACAAAAAAATTGTTGTTGAATAATTGAACTTTTTAATAAAAAAATTAGCCCTGGCTGTGTTTACAGTCGGGGCTTTTTTTATGGTTATTACCTGTTTCAGCGCGCCAACTCCCATAACCCTGCAAATTTTAACAAAAATCATATAAGACATTTCCGTTTTTACGGGCCTAACTTTACAATGCTCAAAAAACGATGAAATGAAAAGACTAATATTTTCCCTTGCAATCAGCCTCGCGGTGTCGCAGATGCCAGACCCGGTGAAACAGAAACAATTCCGAACATCCGATAAATACACCGCCGAACTCGTTTATGATGCGGTTGACCATATCTATTACGTCGCTTCTGCACGGACAGGCGCCATTGGCAGGTGTTTACCCGACGGCAGTTACGAAATGCTCTATGCCGACGACAACCTCAAAACAACCTCGGCACTTAAGATGACACCCGACGGCAAAAAGCTCTTTTTCTGCATCGGGGAAAAGAATGAAGACGCCGAACCCGAAACCCAGGGCAAAACCCTCCGGTTGCTTTGCGTTGATGCGGTTACCGGAAAAAAACTATCCGATACCAATTTGTCCATATTGCAGAAAGGCAGCCATTATGCGAGCGACCTTACTTTAGACAGCAAAGGCAATATCTTTATCGCCGACAGCCAGGCCAATGTTATCTATAAAGTGACACCCAAAGGCAAAGCTTCCATTTTGGTCCACAAAGACCAGTTTATGAAACAGGACGCCGGAATCAGCAGTATCGTCTGGCATCCTGACGGTTACCTGCTCATCGACAGCAACGGCAATATGTTTAAGGTGGGCACCAACGTAAATGCCAAAATAGAAAAAGTCAACACGCCGAAATTCTTTACGGCCACCGACGGTCTCGTACTCAACAGCAAAAACATATTGACCATTGTGCAGAAAGAGGAAAGCAACACGATCTACCAGATTGAAAGCAGTGACAACTGGAAATCGGCCAGCATCAGGGCCACATTGTCCGAATCTGCACAGGATGAATTCACGATGCCGTCGAAAGCACAGCTGACCGCTATCGCCTATGGCATGTGACGGGTTATCTTAGGTGATTTTTTATTACAGATTTATTGTTCGTGGTCTTCCAGATTAATAAATCCATAAATTGATAAATAAATTAGCCCTATTTGTTGATAATTTGGTAAAAATATAGTTATACCCTCCTAAAAAACAGACTAAACTAATAATAAATTCATATTTTTTATAATTTTACCCTAAATAAAGTAGGGTAAATTATATAATCATAATATGAAAGTCGAAAAACGCTGGATTATTTCCTTTATCATCATCAGCATCGCCGCCATTGCGGGATTATTTTGGCCCGCCTCCGTTGAAACACCTGAAATCCTTGCCCAGTTCGGCACCATCGATAAAATTGTCCCGGCCGATGTGGCCTGGTTGCTTACCGCGTCTTCCATGGTACTTTTGATGACGCCAGGATTGTCATTCTTTTATGGTGGCATGGTTGGAAAAAAAAATGTCATTAGTACGATGCTACAGAGTTTCATCTGCCTTGGCGTAGTCACTTTACTTTGGATTGTCGTTGGCTTCAGCCTTGCATTTGGCGAGCCGCTTGGCTTTACCATCGATGGCGGTTTTTATAGTGTCGTCGGAAATCCTTTTTCATTTGCCTTTTTAGACCATGTGGGCGTACTGCCGCACCTCAAGATGGCGAGCACCATCCCGTTTCTGTTATTCGCGCTTTTCCAGATGAAATTTGCCATCATTACACCAGCTATCATCACCGGTTCATTCGCCGAGCGCGTCAGGTTCATTTCCTTTTTGCTCTTTATCTGCCTGTTTACCTTATTCATTTATGCACCGCTTTGCCATTCTGTTTGGCATCCAAACGGTATTCTTGGAACCTACTTCGGCGTGAAGGATTTTGCCGGAGGCACCGTAGTACATATGAGCGCCGGGTTTGCCGCACTGGCCGGCGCACTGGTTTTGGGTAAGCGAAAAAACAGCCACCACATTCCAACCAACATCCCATTTGTCTTGTTAGGCACCGGAATGCTTTGGTTCGGGTGGTTTGGCTTTAATGCGGGTTCGGCGCTGGCGGCCAATGGAACGGCGGCCATGGCTTTTGCCACAACTACCACAGCATCGGCAGCAGCCATGCTGACCTGGATATTTTTTGAAAGACTGAATGGCCGTAAAGTATCCGCATTGGGTGCATGCATTGGCGCCGTCGTAGGTTTAGTTGCCATTACTCCTGCGGCGGGCTATGTTACGGTCCCGCAAAGCATCTTTTTCGGATTTATCACCGCAATCGTTTCGAATAAAGTGCTCACGATGAAAGCGATGCGAAAAATAGACGACACACTCGATGTATTTGCCTGCCATGGAATCGGCGGCATTATGGGCATGATCCTGACCGCGATTTTTGCACAGGGCGAAAATGCAAGCCTGATGCATGGCGGCTGGAACGTATTTGCACACCACATGATGGCTTTGGTGCTGGTTTCAGTGTTTACATTTGTGGGTTCGCTGATTCTTTTCCGCATCACAAATATCATTATTCCGCTCCGAGTGTCAGAGGAAGCGGAACATCAGGGACTCGATTTGTCGCAGCACGATGAGAGCCTCGAACACAGCAAAACGGTTCCGATGGGAATTATCGACCTGGCCAAATAACCAAGGGGAATTTTAATTACCTTAGTATATTAAAATTCCATCCATGAAAAATACAGCCCTGCTTTTTGTCTTGCTGATTTCCGTCTTCGGAAACGCGCAGACTTCAGAGAAAGCCGCGATCGCTAAAACGCTGGACGACTGGCATAAGGCTGCGGCCGATGCAAAATTCGAAACTTATTTTTCACTCATGGCTTCCGACGCGGTTTTCATCGGCACCGATCCGACGGAAAACTGGCAGTTGCAGGAATTCAAGGATTATTCAAAACCTTATTTCGACAAGGGAAAAGCCTGGAGTTTCAAATCTGTTCAGCGAAATATCTATCTTAATAAAGAAGGAAATTTTGCGTGGTTTGATGAACTGCTCGACACGCAAATGAAAATTTGCCGTGGCTCGGGAATCCTCAGAAAGGAAAACGGACATTGGAAGATTGCGCAATATGTGCTTTCGATGACCGTGCCCAATGACAATACCGATGAAGTCGTAAAACTCAAAGGAAAATTCGACGACCAATTTCTCGAAAACCTTAAAGAAAACGCCAAAAAATAAACAAACCCAGAATAATTTTATCAAACCTCTTGCAAATCGCAAGGGGTTTTTCTTTTTAAGATTTATTTATAACGAATCTAAATTTAACACTTTTAAGGGTTTATGGAAACCAATCGTTAAATGTGCCCGTAAGTAACTGGACATATCGATTAACCATAAAACCTTATCAAATGAAAATCAATAAAAAAATTAAAATCGCTGCATTCAGTATTTTGGGTACTGTACTGCTGCTGTTTGTGGTTCTGGTGGCGCACATCGCGCTGGCCAAACCGGTAGATAATGCACATCTGCAGATTAGCAGGATTGATTTCGACAGTCCGATGGATGCGCAACAGGTTAAAGAAATCCACAGAAACCTCAAATCCATTCCCGGAGTGACCAACGATCATTTTAAACCCGAAAGTGGCGTCGTTGTTTTTTGGCACAACAACCGCATCGCCGATTCCAAAAAAGTTTATGATGAACTCATGGCTAAGGGGAATTACAAAGCAAAACGTTTTGTAATTCCCGCAGCATTGGCTTCTAAGCAAGTCTGCCCGGTGATGGACCCGAATGGGCTCAGCTACAAGTTTTCGGCTGCCGTACAACGAATTTTTAATTAATCTAAATACCTTTTATTATGAACAATTTTTCAAAAATCGCACTCTGTGCATTGATTGTTGGAGGCAGTGCATTAATCACTTCCTGTAGTGATGACGATGATGATCCTATCGTTGTTCCCACTCCAACCCCTTCGCTTTACGACCGTCTTGGCGGAACAACACTAGTTTCGGATCCTGCGCATCCTGGACAAATGATCGAGCATGGCCGTTTGAGCTACCGTTCGGTAGTAGACAGTACCATTACACTGATCGTTGCCGACATCCAGTCTGCGGCGCCGGGAAATCTCGGCGCGCACTTTGCACCACTTGTAGGTGAAGTAGTTGGCGGAAATGCTACCAATGTGGGCGTATTGAGCGACAACCTTACCGATTTCTTTTCGTATAACACCGGCGGAACCAATGCTGTAAATACTTACGGCGGACGTGATATGGTGAGCGCACACAATCCCGCGATCAACTCAAGGATGGGCGTAAAGGCTACCGATGCCAATTACACCAAATTCGAAGGTTATGTTGGAGCGGCAGCACAACTGAACGGCGTTTCATCAACAAGCCAGGAATATATGGACGTGGTGGCTGTCCTGGAATCGTTAAGAAGCCCGATCGTACAAGATCCGAATTAATCTCAACCTATTTTCATACCCAATTTGTTCTGAAGAAAAATGCCACCTGAATCGGGTGGCATTTTTTATTACTTGTGTGCCAGATGTTCCAGCATGTCTTCGGTCATGTTTTCGAGGTCGAATTTATGACTCCAGCCCCAGTCTTCCCTGGCGCGGGTGTCATCGATGCTTGCCGGCCAGCTGTCGGCTATCTTTTGCCTGAAATCGGGTGCGTAAGAAATTGTAAATTCGGGGATATGCTTTTTGATTTCAGCCGCAATCACCGTTGGCGTAAAGCTCATCGCGGCGAGATTGTAAGACGAGCGGATTTTGACCTGTTCCGCCGGCGCCTGCATAATCTTAATCGTCGCATCGATCGCGTCATCCATATACATCATCGGCATTTTGGTTTCGGAAGAAAGGAAGCATTCGTATTTCTTATCGGCCAGCGCCTTGTAATAAATATCCACCGCATAATCCGTCGTTCCGCCGCCCGGAGGCGTAGACCAGCTGATGAGTCCCGGGTAACGGATGCTGCGCACATCTACCCCAAAAATGTTGTGGTAATATTCGCACCATCTTTCGCCCGATTGCTTGCTGATGCCGTAAACCGTAGACGGCTCCATGATCGTATATTGCGGCGTATTTTCCTTAGGCGTAGTCGGTCCGAAAACCGCAATGCTCGAAGGCCAGAAAACCTTCTTGATCTTTTTGGCTTTGGCCAGATTCAGTACATGGAAAAGCGAATTCATATTCAGATCCCAGGCAAATGCCGGATTTTTCTCGGCCGTAGCCGAAAGCAGTGCCGCCATCAGATAAACCTCATCGATCTTATATTGCTCAATGATGTGTTCGATCTGGTTGAAATCGAGTGCATTCACCACCTCGAAAGGTCCCGAATTGACGACTTCGTTATTGAGTTTCCGGATGTCTGACGCGATGACGTTTTCAGTTCCGTAAATGCTGCGCAGCTTGTGCGTGAGTTCGGTTCCAATTTGCCCGCACGCGCCTATGATTAAAATTTTTGTACTCATTTCAGGTAGTTGTTATGTGGCGTAAAGATAACGTTTTCGAAAAATAAAATCCGTCCCGGCGACCGCAATTTATTTTTAACAAAATTATAATTTCAAATGGGATGCAGCGGCCAACTTTCATTTTACCTTTGTAACTTTGCCATTCAATTCCGGAACCATGAGA
>DATHGE010000117.1:0-6412 GCA_035317805.1 Flavobacterium sp.
TACGTTGAAAATTCGAATGCCGATGCCAACAATGCTTTGGTTTATGGAGAATTCGACAACAACATCGTTCGGGTAAACGGGACTTTGCAAATCAGCAATCCCGCTACTGCCAACGGATATGCGTTGCCCATTGTAAGGGGAACGAACGGACAAATCCTGCAGACCAATGGCGCCGGAGCAACAAGTTGGGTCACAAGCCCGGCCACCGCATTGTCTATGGTCAGCGCCAACCTGTTTGCCAACCAGACTTTAACCACGGCAGGCTGGCAAAAAATCAACTTTAACGGTGAAGCGTTTGACACAGGCAGTGAGTTTACCGGCGGTCGGTTTACGGCTACGAAAGCGGGTTTTTACAGAGCAGATGCTTCTTTCCATACCAACAATCAGAGTAATAATAATGGATACTCGATTGGAATCTGGGTAAATGGCGCTTTGTACAAGCAAATATCCAGCGACCACTACGGAATCGGCACCGTCGAACGCTCCATAAATTGCTTGGTTCAACTGGCAATAGGCGATTATGTAGAAGTTTACGCCGAAAACTATGTAAGCGGCGTGGACATAGATGGCTACACCGGCAAAACTTATTTTGAAATCCAGCAAATACGATAATTTTTAAACTAAAGTTTGCTGCTTTTACATTGGATATTGATCCTGAAATCTGATAATATGTATAATAAATCAAGCTTTTCAATTATATTGCGTCAAAAAGTTTTGGTATGCTTCACATCGAACTCAAATTATTTAACAACTGCAATAGAAACTCATTTGTAAAAATGAAAATCAAATTAGGTTTCATTTGGTTATTATTCGCCCCGGTTTTTCTATTCGGACAGGAATTGGCGCCAATCGTAAAATACAATTCCTCAACATACAACGCCGGAAACCAAAACTGGATGATGTCCCAGGATGCCCAACGGTTTATGTTTTTTGCCAACAATGAAGGCTTACTGGAGTTTAACGGTTCGGCCTGGACACTTTATCCTTCGCCTAATGAAACGATTATCCGCTCCGTTAAAGTTGTCGGAGACAGGATTTATACCGGATGTTATATGGAATTTGGTTATTGGACCAGAGAACCGAATAACCACCTCAGATACCATTCTCTGAGCAGCAAAATAAAAAGCAGTATTGTAGACGATGAACAGTTTTGGAACATTTTCTCCTATGAGCAATGGATGATATTCCAATCGTTGAACCAAATCCATATTTATGACACCAAGACAGGTCAGTTTTCGGTCATCACACCTAAAAACAGCATCTTAAAATCATTTCAGGCCAACAATTCCATTTATTATCAGGTAGCCAACGAAGGGTTGTATGAAATAGAAAACGGAAAAGGCAAGCTGGTTTCAAACCATTCAATTGCGGTAAATAATAAAATTGTCGCTATTTTTTCTACGGACGAAGGTTTGCTGCTTCAAACGCAACACAATGGTTTCTTCACCTTTATCAATGGAAATTTTGCGCCTTTCTTTTCTGATGTCGACGATCAGATCATTACAAGCAGCGTCTACAGCTGTCAGCAATTATCCGATAAGGGGTTTGCCATAGGTACCGTTTCCAACGGGATTTTTATACTTTCTGCCACAGGAAAACTCAGGTATCACATCACACAGGATAAAGGATTAAGCAACAATACTGTTTTGTCAATATTTGAAGATACCGATGAAAATTTGTGGATTGGGCTTGACAACGGCATCAACTGCATCAATTTACAATCGCCTATAAGGAGCTATTCAGACAATACCGGTTCTCTGGGAACTGTTTATGCCTCGCTTTTGCACAACGGGAAACTATACATAGGTACCAATCAGGGACTGTTTTGCAAAACATACAATTCAAACGAACAGTTCCAATTCATCGCAGGTACAAAAGGCCAGGTTTGGTCTTTGTTTGAACACCAGGGTACTGTATTTTGCGGGCATGATTCGGGCACTTTTATCGTTGGAGACACCAATGCGTTTCCTATTTTTTCAGCGTCGGGAACCTGGGGATTCGTAAAAATCCCGGGAAGGGAAGATTTATTGCTTCAAGGGAATTATTACGGAATTTCCGTGTTGCAAAAAATAAACAACCAATGGAAGTTCAGGAATAAAATTTCAAAGTTCGACTATTCGGCCAAACATTTTGAGATTTCCAATTCCAGGGAAGTGTATATCAGCCATGAGTATAAAGGCGTTTTTAGGTTCCATTTGGATGAAAATTTCACAACATGCTCAGGGCTTACTATGCTCAAAACACCCAAAAAAGGAAAAAATGCGAGTCTGATCAAATTTGATGCAACTATTTATTACGCCAATAAAGAAGGCATTTACATCCTGGATGATGCCAGTAAAACATTCCGCAGGGACAAAACATTGAGCGCTGTCTTTGAAAAGGACGAATATACTTCGGGGAAATTAATTGCCGATAGTTCCAATAAGTTGTGGTTGTTTTCAAAAAATTACATTCATTATTTCACATTAAGCAAAATAGGGAATGAATTGAAAAAAAACACAATACCTATTCCGCTGTCGTTAACAGGCTCTATGTTGGGGTATGAAAACGTTACACCGTTGTCCAATTCGATTTATTTAATAGGAACAACAGATGGTTATTACACGATTAACCTTAACGATTTGAGGTTCAAAAGTAACAACGTTTCCATTACCAACGTCACCATAAACAAATTAGATGAAAAACTAATCAGTTGCCCGATTAAGGTAAGGGGCGAATTTAAATATGATGAAAACAATATCAGTTTAAACTATACCGTACCGGAATACAACAAATACATCTATACGGAGTATCAATATATATTGGAAGGCTTACAGAAAGAATGGAGCAACTGGTCTGCAAAAACAACCGCCAATTTTAAAAATCTGCCGCCTGGCGATTACACCTTTAAGATAAAAGCCAAAATAGCCAATTCTAACCCTAAGAATATGGCAGTTTACAGCTTTACCATTTGTAAACCTTGGTATGCAACTAATCTGGCCTTGATCATCTACTTTATTTTGGTTGTTTTATTGGCGCTTTATGTCCATAAGGCATACAAAGAATATTACCGTAAAAAAGAACAAAAGCTGATTGAAGAAAACAATTTGTTGCTTGAAATAAAAGAGCTTGAAAACGAGCAACAGCTCATGAAACTCAAAAATGAGCAATTGTCAAGCGACGTGGACAGTAAGAATCGTGAATTGGCGGTTTCAACAATGGGCTTGATGAAAAAGAATGAATTGCTGGCGCTTATTAAAGACGATTTGAACCGAACCAATACAGATCAGGACAAAAGTATTAAATCGATGATCAATACGATCAATAAAAGCATTTCCGGAGATAATTCCTGGACTATTTTCAAAGAAGCATTCAACAATGCCGACAATGATTTTTTAAAGAAGATAAAACAATCACATCCTTCTTTGACGCCTAATGATTTAAGGTTGTGTGCCTATCTCAGATTGAATTTATCGTCTAAAGAGATTGCCCCTTTGTTGAATATTTCTGTAAGGAGCGTGGAAGTTAAAAGATATCGTTTGCGTAAAAAAATGGATCTGCCGCATGAAATGGGTGTTGTTGAGTATATCCTTTCCATATAATCAGGTGAACCGTGAGGATTTTAACTATACAATAACCATACGGATTGAATTTTTGGCCCTCAAACAACCCAGATTTTGACCTTTGGTTGTTAGTTAAAACAGTGTTAAATAAAGACTCTTATAAAAATTGCTGTTAAAAGTTGTTTTGTATGGTTTCTTTAGACAATCAATTTAATTTTCGAAATGCAAAAAATGTAGTTTTAGCATATCGCAAATTTTTCACCATGCTTTTTATCAAATCAAAAAAAAACAAACCTAATAGCTAACTATATTCCAGATTTGTTGCATTATGCAAATCTAATTTTATTACACCAAACCAAACAAACATTGAAATGAGAAAACTTATTTTATTACTAACCATTATTATTTTTTCACCCGCTGCTTTTTCACAGGACAACAAAGTTGTTGTGGTAAACGACAGCCAGGGTTCGAAATTGGTAGTCAATGGAAAAGATTTTATTGTAAACGGAATAAACTGGGACTACTACCCAATCGGGACGAATTACACCTACAGTTTGTGGACACAACCCGACGACTTTGTGAGACAAGCTTTAGACAATGAAATGGCATTGCTCAAAAATATGGGCGTAAATACCATAAGGGTTTACAACGGTATGCCAAAAAAATGGATCGAATATGTATATGTAAATTATGGCATCTACACGATGATCAACCACCCTTTTGGGCGTTACGGACTGGATCTTAATGGCGCGTATGTCCCGAATACTGAATATTCCGACCCACAAACGCGCGAATTCTTATTAAATGAAGCGACCAAACTGGCAACGGAATATAAGGATACTAAAGGATTACTCCTTTTTCTATTAGGAAACGAAAACAACTACGGCTTGTTTTGGGACGGTGCCGCAACAGAAAATATCCCTGTCGAAAAAAGACAATCTACCAAAAGGGCGGTTGCAATGTACAAGTTGTTCAATGACGCAACCCTTGCCATGAAAAAAATTGACAATTCGCATCCAATTGCAATGTGTAACGGGGATCTGATGTTTTTAGACCTCATCGCCAAGGAATGTCCGGATGTTGATATTTTCGCGACAAACGTTTACAGGGGAATGACTTTCGGTGATGTCTTCGAACGCGTAAAAAAGGAATACGGGAAACCGGTATTGTTCTCAGAGTTCGGTGCCGATGCGTTTAACGCCATCACCAATCAGGAAGACCAGACTTCGCAATCTTACTATCTGTTAAACAACTGGAAAGAAATCTACGAAAATGCAGCCGGTTTAGGCAAAGCGCAAAACGCACTGGGCGGATTTACGTTCCAGTTTAGCGACGGTTGGTGGAAACACGGCCAAACAGCCGACCTCGACTCACACGACACCGAGGCCTCGTGGTCAAACGGCGGCTACATCAGGGATTACGAACAAGGCCAGAACAATATGAACGAAGAATGGTTCGGGATCTGTGCCAAAGGGCCAACCAATGAAAAAGGCTTTTACGAATTGTATCCGCGTTCTGCTTACTACGTTTTGAAAGAAGCGCACAAGCTGAATCCGTTTGCGGCCAACACTACGCAGCGCAGCATCGATTCCTATTTCGACAATATCCAAGTGATGGATGCGACCTTAAGGGCACGTGGCGATAAAGCGGCTCTGGAAAGCAAAAAAGGCGGATTGATCCGTTTCAGTAAGCTAAGGGCCGAATTCACCACTTTCAGCACCGGCGGTTCATTGATTACGACACCCAAAACGGAAAATCCAAATGTAACCGAATATCCTAATAAATTAGGCTTCGACCACATGGAGTCGTTCTACATGGGCGTAGAGGCAAATCCCGCGTCTAATATGAAAGTCAATGTCGACTTCAACGTTTTAGGAAATGTAGCGCTGAATCCGATCGACCAGATCTTTTATGAAAATCGCGGACGTCCTGTCACACTCGAAAGAAACAACCAGGATGTGAGAATCGACTCGAACAACAGGGTTCAGGTTTACAGCGCGAGCTATACGTGGAACCACAGTTTATTCAACCTGAACGGATTTTACAGGACCGGACATTACCACTGGGGTTACGAAGGCGATTTCTTCGGATTGTATCCTGAAGCGAATTATGGACCCGCGATCGACACCTATAATGGTATCGCGCCATTGGGTTTTGAAATGGAAGGCAAGAAAATATTCAGCGGATTTAAACTGGCATTCGGACCGCAGCTCTGGTGGGGCGCAAACCCGGCAGTCTTGCTGAAATACTCAAAAAATATCGGCAAATTCGGTGTGACCGGTATCTTCCACGAGGATCTGGCACAACAAACCAATACCGAGAGTTCATTCGCCATCCCGCAGCCAAAAACAAGACGCTTTACTTTAGCGGTGAACAGGAAAATCGGAAAATTCGGAATGGATCTTGGCGGAATCTGGGCCGGATCTCCGTTAAACGGAAGAGAATACCAGGTCGTCAGAGGTCCTGAAGACAACGAGCAGGTTTACCAGAATAAAATTGAAGGCAAAGACAACTTTGGTGGAAAAGTAAAATTCACCTATACCGGAGGGAAATTCAACTGGTACGGACAGGCGGCAGCCATGGGATTGGTAGCCAACGGTGGGACTGATTATACGCAGACCTACACCGGATGGAGATTGAAAGACAGCGGAAGCGGCAACCAATACAACTTCTTAAGCGGATTGACCTATTCGGTAGGGAAACTCCAGATCGCGCCTAACTTCTTATGGCAAAAACCGCTCGAAGGGCCAATCGATGCTAACGCTCCGGCTCCGGGAAGACCAAGAAACATCTTAGACGATCCGTTCGTGGTAAGGGCAAACAGGGAGCGGGTTGCAGGAGAAATCTTGTTTACCTACGATCCGACTCCT
>DATHGE010000118.1:0-4177 GCA_035317805.1 Flavobacterium sp.
TTTCAAATGTTTTAATCCCTGACGCGAAAGAATAGAGTCGGTTTTGTCACCCCGAGCGCAGTCGAGGGCTATTTCAAATCGGATAAATCGCTTCCGCTTTCCAACTCCATCGCTTCCTCATTCTTCCGGAACAACCGCGCCGGCAAATCACCTTTTAAGGTAACCGCAT
This sequence comes from Flavobacterium sp., assembly GCA_035317805.1. Lineage (GTDB taxonomy): Bacteria > Bacteroidota > Bacteroidia > Flavobacteriales > Flavobacteriaceae > Flavobacterium. Next base: position 170 of record DATHGE010000118.1, read on the forward strand.
CTCCCAAAACCTCGAGCCAGCTGCCTTCGCGCAAACCCAAAACGGGCAGCGAATTGAACTGGTGGAATTCCTTAATCCGGGTTTCCCTTGTCTCGCCCATATGTTTCGACTGCAAATCAGCGTCCAGATAGTGCGGATTCAGGTTAAACGAAATCGCGCCCATCGTCTGGAAACTCGATGGATACACAATCGGCATATCGTTCGTCGTTTGCATCGTCAGTCCGGTAATGTTGCTTCCGGCACTGGTTCCGAGATACGGCGTTCCATTTTTGACGGTTTCTGCCAAAACATCCATCACCTTAAATTTATACAATTGTGAAACCAACAGGAACGTATTGCCGCCGCCGGTAAAGATTGCCTCGGCTTTCCGGATGGCTTCGGTTGCGTTCTCAAATTCATGCAAGCCCGTTACGTCCTTATTGATTTTGGCAAAAGCCGAACGCACTTTGTCCGTATAATCTTCATGCGAAATTCCGCCTGGCCTTGCGTAAGGAACAAACAGGATCGTTTTGCAGTTCTTAAAAAAGACTTCGAGTTCGGGCAAAATATAATCGAGGTAACCGCCGCCATGGAGCGTAGATGTACTCGCAATAATCATTTTTTTCATTGGGATAATTTTGGATAAAGATAAAAAATCCTGACCGAACGCTAACGGGCTGTTGCACTTTAAATTAACACAATATTACAAGCTTGTTAGCAGTTTTTTGGCAGGGCTTTCAGATACTTTTACAAAATCTAACCCCGATTACTTGCGCCATGAATAAGTTCCTGTTTGCCTTTGTCGCTTTTTCAATCATGCCAAAAATGGCCGCACAGGAAATAATCCGTAAAAATATCAAGGGGAAAGTGACGGCTTCTGCGAATAATCTCGGCGGAATTTACGTCCTGAATATGAAGACAGAAGAAACAGCCAGGACACAGGACGGCGGTTATTTTTCCATTCCGGCAACCGAAGGCGATTCGATCATGTTTTCCTCGACGCAATTCAAGGCGCGCAAAATCGCAATCAAGGACGAAGATTTGTGTAAGGAATTGATTTTGGTGAAAATGGAACCGATGATGAACCAACTTGCCGAAGTGCAGGTTTTCAGATACGACAACATCAACGCGGTCGCGCTCGGGATTATTCCGAAAGGAACCAAAACCTACACACCGGCTGAACGGAAATACCGCACGGCAACAGGTTTGGATGCGCAAATCGGGTTGAATACTTCGCTGACGATCGACCCGTTGTTCAACATGCTTTCGGGACGGTCGGCGGAGCTCGCCAAAAATATTATTGTTGAAAAAAAGGAGCATTTGCTCGACCGGATCGATTATATGTTTGACAGGGAATATTTTACGCTCAAACTCAAAATCCCCGAAGAACACGTCAAAGGATTCGAATATTATCTCGTAGAAAACGCTAGATTTGTAGCGCTGATAAACGCCAATAATAAATCCATGGCCACGTTCATGATGGGCGAAATGGCTGTCAAATACCTTGAAATCATTGCGATTGAAAAAAAATAATACCGTACTTTTTATAGTCTTGCTGCTGGCGCAATTTGCAATCGGGCAAACGGCAGAAAAGCAGCTGTATGGCAAGATTATCGCCGATTCGACCGCGGTTGAAAATGTCAACATCGTCAATTCCAGAAACCAGTCGGCGGCCGTTACCAACGTCAAAGGCGAATTCCATATTTCAGTAAAAACCGGGGATTTGCTTATCCTTACTGCCGTTAATCTCGAAACCAAACGCAAATTTGTGCGCGAAGAAGATTTGCGCGAACAGCTGCTGATCCTCAAAATGACGCCAAAAGTCACCGAATTGAAGGAAGTCACCGTCAATGACAATTCAGAAATCAACGCGGTGAATCTCAGGATTGTCCCCGAAGGGCAGAAAACCTATACGCCCGCGGAGAAGAAAGTGTATACGGCGACAAGCGGACTTCTCGATCCGCTGCTCAATAAAATGTCGGGGCGTACTACGATGCTTAAAAAGGAAATCGTTGTTGAGCACAATGAAAAATTGCTGCTGAAGCTAGACGGACTTTACGAAGACCAATATTACGTAGAAACGTTAAAAATTCCGCAGGACCATATCAAGGGATTTCAGTATTATATCATTGAAGATCCTGAATTTGCCCAGGCACTCGAAGCCAAAAACAAGACGCTTACGATGTTTTATGTCAAAAAGCTCGCGCTGAATTACAACGAAATCCTTGTCAGTGAAAAGCAAAATTAAAATCCTGTTCCTTTGTTTGCTTTACCAGCTTTCCATTGGCCAAAGCAGGAAAGAATGGCGCGGCCAGGTGACTATAGATGCTCAGAATCCTGAGAACATTATTATTTTCAATACCAATTCCAAAAGCGGCGCCGTTACGGATGCGGACGGTTTTTTCAAGATTAAAGCGACCGAAGGCGATACATTGGCGTTTTCCGGACTTGCGATCAAATCCAAAAAGGTCTTGCTGACGAACAAAGATGCCGAAGCGGCTTTTATAGTGGTGAGGCTCGAATCCTTTATCAACGAACTCGAATCGGTAGACGTTTCGAAAAGCAACATCAGAAATCCTGTCGGTGAAAAGGGCTCACAGACCATTGTAGACAAAAAATATTTCGATGACCACCAATCTTCCCCAAAAAATCCTTTTATTTATGACGGCAGTATGGAAAACGGCGTCAATTTCGTCCGGCTCTATAAGGATATCGTAAAATTGGTGCGGAAAAACCGTTCGAAGAAAGCCGATGTTGCTCCGAAAGTTGATTTTTCCGAATTGGCTATCAATAAATTCGACTACGATTTCTTTACCAGAAAATTACACATCAGGGAAGACCAGATCAAACTTTTCCTGGTATTTTGTGAAAACGATCCCAAAGCCGGAACTTTCACAGACAAAACAACCAAATTCGAACTCATGGATTTTCTGATCAATAAGAACACCGAATTCAAAAGAATCATTACCTCAGGAAAATGAAGCTGAAGCCAAAACATATCTTCCCATTAATATTGTTCCTGACGCTGACGTCTTTCGGCGCGCACAAGTTTTATGTTTCTATTTACCAGATCAATTACGCCCCGGAAAAACGGATGCTCCAGATCACGTCGCGCATTTTTACCGATGACCTGAACGATGCACTATTCCGGAAATTCCATGTGAAAACCAATCTCGGCGAAAAGAACGAATCTGCGGAAGACATCGCCCTGATGAAAAAATACATCATCCAGAATTTTTCGATAAAGATTAACGGCGAATCCAAAGCCATCAATTACCTGAGCCGCGAATTCGAAAATAACGTGACCATTTGTTACTTTAATGTAAAAGACGCGGCCAAACCTAAAACGCTGGACATTCAGAACACCGCGCTTTTCGACCTGTTTCCGGGCCAGCAGAACATTATCCAGACGACGGTTTCGGGTAAAAAGCAAAGCCTGTTGCTGACTTCAGACAACAAAAACGGCGTGTTAAATTGCGAATAGCATGATCCCCGACGCTAAAATTAGGTTACTTTTAAACCCTCAAAATATTGCATTTATGAAAAGAATCATTTCCGGTTTTGCATTTTTTATGGTATTCCCTTTGGCTGTAACGGCGCAGGAATCCAATAAGAAAGGACATGAAGACACCAATAAGTTCCGCCAGATGTATGATTTGCTGGCAACGCCAAATATGTACCGAACCGCGTCAGGCGCACCCGGACCGGAATATTACCAGCAGCAGGCCGATTATAAAATCGATGTCGAACTCGACGACAAAAACACCAGGTTGTATGGCGTTGAAACCATAACCTATCACAACAATGCCAAAGAGTCTTTGGATTATCTTTGGATCCAGCTCGACCAGAATGAAAAGGCGCGCACATCGAAATCGCCCCTGATTAATGATGACAAAGCCGTCCCTTCGATAAGCGCCCCGAATTTTTCAAGAAAATACCTTGAGCAAAAATTTGACGGCGGGTTCCGTATCGATTATGTCAAGGATGCTTTGGGCAAACCGCTGCCGTATACAACAAATGAAACGATGA
>DATHGE010000119.1:0-12213 GCA_035317805.1 Flavobacterium sp.
AGGCGTGAATTATCCGACGACACTAATCATCACTTCTGAAAATGACGACCGCGTGCCGCCGATCCATTCGTTCAAGTTTGCGGCGCGATTGCAGAACCGCGAAGCGCAGAAAAACCCGATATTCCTAAAGACGCTGAGTAATTCGGGGCATTATGGGAAGGTTTCGAACTATAAGAATATGACTGAGGACAAGGCCGAGTTTTACAGTTTTTTGTTGTATTACCTTAACAACTAGTACCAAACTGCCATGGATGGTGCGGATTTAGAAACGCTGTTTTTACTGCTGCTGGTTTTTTGCCTGATGATGGTTTATGGATATCAATCTGATAAAAAGAATTTCTCCAAACGGGATTATCTGTATCAGTTCCGTGCCATCAGGGGTTATTATTGTCGGCTTACTGATAATTATACTACTGACCCTCGTAATTTGCGGGCGATTATTGAATTAAATGAAGGCATAAAAAAAGCCGGCGTGATGCCGGCTTTTTTATTGTATATATGTATTATCCTTTCAAAGCCTCGGCTCCACCAACAATCTCCAAAATCTCGTTTGTAATTGCGGCCTGGCGTGCTTTGTTGTAAGTCAGTTTCAGCTGGTTCCTGAGTTCGGTCGCGTTGTCGGTCGCTTTGTGCATTGCAGTCATACGTGCGCCGTGCTCGGAAGCGAACGAATCGCGGATGGCTTTGTACAATTGCGTCTTTAGCATTTTCGGAATTAGAGTCAATACGATTTCCTCTTTGGAAGGCTCGAAAATATAATCTACATTGCTCGCCGGCTTATCAGAAGCGATTGGCGCCAATGGCAAAAATTGTTCGGACTGGATAATCTGGGTTGCTGCATTCTTGAACTGGTTGTACACCAAAACCACTTTGTCGTATTTTCCTTGTAGGAACAATTCGGTCACTTCATCAGCGATGGTGGCTACGTTGTCGAAAGTCAGGTTATCAAATACGCCATTGTTGTTTGAAACCACTGTACCCGCTTTGCTGATGGCATCGTTTCCTTTTTTACCAACGGTAAAGAAATCGACCTGTTTCCCTGCGTAAACATTCTGGACCAGGTTCCTGGTTTCTTTTACGACATTCGAGTTGAATGCGCCGCTCAAACCCCTGTTCGAGGTAATCGCCACGATCAGGACGCGTTTCACTTCACGTTGTGTGGTGAATTGGCCGCCGGCATCCGCGTCAAGCGTTGCAGAAAGATTCTGTAATAATTCGGTTAATTTTTCGGCATAAGGCCGCATTGCCGTAATCGCATCCTGTGCTTTCTTGAGCTTTGCAGCAGAAACCATTTTCATCGCCGATGTAATCTGCATCGTGGATGAAACGGAGGTAATTCTGTTACGGATTTCCTTTAAGTTTGCCATGTTATAAGTTGTTGGTTGTCGGTTATTGGTTGATGGATTCTCAGTTTATCTGACAACCATCAACCAACAACCATCAACTAATTTTAGTTATATTTTGCTGAAACTTCTTTCGCTACTTTCTCGATCACGTCTGTAATCTCGTCAGAAAGCTTACCTGCTTTCAATGCGTCAAGCGTATCCCTGTGTTTGTTGTTGAGGAATTCGAGGAAATCTTTCTCAAATTCTTTCACTTTATTTACAGGAACGCTTCTGAGTAAATTTTTAGAACCCGCGTAGATGATCGCTACCTGATCTTCAACAGTATAAGGATCGTTCAAGCCTTGTTTCAGGATCTCAACGTTTCTTCTTCCTTTTTCGATTACGTTCAAAGTTACGGCATCAAGATCGGAACCGAATTTAGCAAACGCTTCCAATTCACGGAATTGCGCCTGATCCAGTTTCAAAGTACCCGCCACTTTTTTCATCGATTTGATCTGGGCGTTACCTCCAACACGCGATACCGAAATACCTACGTTGATGGCAGGGCGAACACCAGAGTTGAACAAATCACCGTCAAGGAAAATCTGTCCGTCTGTAATCGAGATTACGTTGGTCGGGATGTAGGCAGAAACGTCACCAGCCTGGGTTTCGATGATTGGCAAAGCAGTCAAAGATCCGCCGCCTTTTACGATTCCTTTGATAGAATCCGGCAAATCGTTCATTGCTTTTGCGATCTCGTCGTTGTTGATCACTTTACACGCACGCTCTAATAAACGGCTGTGTAGGTAAAAAACGTCTCCAGGATATGCTTCACGGCCCGGTGGTCTTCTGAGCAAAAGCGAAACCTCACGGTAAGCAACCGCTTGTTTAGACAAATCATCATAAACGATCAATGCAGGACGGCCTGAATCACGGAAATATTCCCCGATTGCAGCTCCGGCCAATGGTGCGTAAACCTGCATTGGCGCAGGATCGGAAGCATTAGCGGCAACGATTACGGTGTAAGCCATTGCGCCTTTTTCTTCGAGCATTTTAGCGATTCCCGCTACGGTCGAAGCTTTTTGCCCGATTGCAACATATATACAGAATACTGGTTTCCCGGCATCGTAAAATTCTTTTTGGTTCAGGATGGTATCGAGGCAAACGGTAGATTTACCAGTCTGACGGTCACCAATTACAAGCTCACGTTGTCCACGTCCAACCGGGATCATCGCGTCTACGGCTTTCACACCGGTTTGCAATGGTTCGGTTACCGGCTGGCGGAAGATAACTCCCGGCGCTTTTCTTTCGAGTGGCATTTCGTAAAGCGTCCCACCGATTGGTCCTTTTCCATCGATTGGAAAACCAAGCGTGTTTACGACACGTCCTACCATTTCTTCACCTACTTTCAACGAGGCGATGCGTTGTGTTCTTTTTGCGGTTGAACCTTCCTTGATTCCGGTTGACGGTCCTAATAAAACGACACCAACATTATCTTCTTCAAGATTCAAAACGATACCTTCCATTCCGTTATCGAATTCCACCAACTCACCGTATTGAACGTTAGACAACCCGTAAACACGGGCAATACCATCTCCAACCTGGAGTACCGATCCAACTTCCTCCAGTGTAGCTCCGGATTCGAAACCTTCCACTTGTTTCTTTAATATTGCTGAAATTTCAGCAGGTTTAATTTCCGCCATAATTATTTATATAATAACTAGTTACTTAATTCTCTTTTTAATACTTGCAATCTGTTGGCCACCGAAGCGTTGTACTGCTGGTCGCCTATTCTGAGGATAAATCCGCCGATGATAGCCGGATCTACGATATTCTTAATGTTGATTTTCTTGTTCGAAAACGTCAGGATTTTTGACAGGACTTTCGCTTCCAGATCAGCATCCATTGGGATTGCCGTGGTTACCGTAGCGGTTTCCATGCCATTCATCGCTTCAAACAGTTTGCCGTATTCCGTTGCGATTTCGCTAAGGATCTCAAAACGTTTGTTTTCGTGCAACAGTTGGAAAAGGCCTTTGGTTACGCCATTCACATCAGTGAAAATTTCAGAAAGTGCGCTGTTCTTTACGGCAACCTTTGTTGTCGGATTGGCGATAAAAGTACGCAATTCTAAATTCCCGTCGATGGTTGTAGCAATGGTAGCCATGTCGTTGCTCACCTCGGTCGCCACGCCTTTATCTTGCGCGATGTCGAGGATTGCTTTTGCGTAACGAATTGCTGCTCTTGTTGACATATTAGTTTAGTTTAGCGTCGCCCAACATTTTCTCCACCAGTTTCACCTGTGCATCTTTGTTAGACAATTCGTCTTTCAATAATTTTTCAGCGATTTCCAATGACAAAGTTGAAACCTGGGATTTCAATTCGGCCATGGCTGCATTTTTTTCACTTTGGATAGCCGCTTTGGCCTGCTCGATCATTTTTTGTCCGGCAGCCTGCGCTTCGTTTTTGGAATCAGCGATCATTTTCTCTTTCATCTCACGCGCTTCTTTCAGCAAAGTATCGCGTTCCATTCTGGCTTCCTGCAGGATTCTTTGGTTGTCTGCCTGAAGGTTCTGCATTTCTTTCTTAGCGTTTTCAGCCGAAAGCAAAGCGGTACGGATTCCTTCTTCCCTGTCATTAACCGCGTCGAGGATTGGTTTCCAGGCGAATTTTTTCAACAGGAAAATCAACCCGATGAAAATCAGTAATTGCCAGAAGAACAATCCGAACGAAAAATCATTTACTAACTTTTCCATAATATATAGGTAAAAAATTTATTGTCTTTAATTTAATTTTTAAATAAAAGCTGCAACCAACCGTTGCAGCTTTTAAGTTTTTTCTGATTAGGTTGCGAAAATCGCAGCGAAACCAATACCTTCAATAAGTGCAGCAGCGATAAGCATGGCTGTCTGGATTTTACCAGTAGCTTCTGGCTGACGTGCGATAGCGTCCATTGCAGATCCACCGATTCTTCCGATACCGATACCTGCTCCGATAACTACTAATCCTGCTCCAACGATTCTAGGGATTTCCATAATATATGTATTAAAAATTAAAAATTCGGTTTATGTGCGATTTTGGATGTACGATTTACGGTGTTGCGCGCAAATCAAACCTCTTTCATCGTAAATTAATGCGCTTCATCATGGTGATGCTCTTCAACGGCCGATCCGAAATACAATGCCGATAACATTGTAAAGATGTAAGCCTGTAAAAGCGCCACCAGGATTTCAATTGTCGAAAGCGCAAACGACAACAGGAACGACAAGCTTCCGCCTATCCAGCTTTTGAACAGGAAGATCAATGCAATCAGACTCATCAGGACGACGTGCCCTGCAAAAATGTTCGCATAGAGACGTATCATTAATGAGAACGGCTTGATGATCACTCCTAACAATTCGATCGGCGCCAAAATGATTTTCATCGGCGTCGGAACGCCCGGCATCCAGAAAATGTGGCCCCAGTAATTTTTATTCGCAGTGAAATTCGTAATCAAAGCGGTGATAATCGCCAAACCTGCAGTGATCGCGATATTTCCGGTGACGTTGATTCCAAGCGGCGTCAATCCGAACATATTTAAGAACCATACAAAAAAGAATACGGTCAATAAATAGCTCATGTATTTTTTATAGTGTTTTTCTCCGATATTCGGGATGGCGATTTCATCGCGGATGTACAATACGATTGGCTCGAACAGTCTTCCCAGACCTGAAGAAATTCCGCCGTTCTTAGCGAATGATTTGGCCAAGCCTGCGAAAATCCAGAACAGCAATAAAGCGACAACCATCATGGTCAGGACACTTTTAGTGATGGAGAAATCGATTGGCTTTATGTTTGTCGGATGGTGCGCTTCTCCGGTTAAAGTTCCTGAAGCGTCGGTTTTGTATATTTTTTCGTCATGGCCTAAAACGTAGTAGTTCCCGTTTGACTCCGCTGGTTTCCCGTCTTCGAATTTGGAAGAGGAGAAAATGTGAACCCCTTTGTCCCAAAGGATAACCGGCAATGGGAATCCGTATTCTTTTCCTTCCGCTTCATCTTCGAAAAAGATGAAACTGTGTGAATCCAATACGTGGTGGTTTTTGAACGCGTCGATTTTTGATTTCAAATCGGTTGGTTCGGCATGCGCTTCGTGTGCTGTTTCGGCAGCAACGCCAGTGGTTTCAGTGTGTACTTCTAAAGAATCCTGCGCCGTATTGGCAAAGCCAAATAAAGGAAGACAGGCGACTAAAGTGGCTAATATAAATTGAAGCGGTTTTTTTGAAAACACCATAGCGAATTTATTATCTTAAATTTTACTTTCTGAAATTTGGTGCAAAGGTACATTTTTTATTAATATCCAAAAGTCTTCTGCAACTATTTTTTTTGATGAAATTACGGATTTTAACGGCCTTTATTGCTTATTGTTTAATATTCCAATAACAGCAGGTATTTTAATTGCTAAAAAGTGCGGTTTTTGGATAACGGCTTTTTCCAAAACCATTCAGTTCTTGTTCAGCATCCTGATCGTGATTATGGTTTCCAGCGTCAGGAAAATGGCAAAGACCATAAAAAAGTTGGCCTTTTCGAGTGCGATTTCGGGATGCTTTGCCTTTAAAATCGGGTACAAAAGCACGTAAGCGAGTACCATTTTCACGCAGGTAAGCAGCATGAACGTATTGCCAACGCTGTCGATATTTTTCTGTTTCACGAGAATCAGGATGAAAAGAATCACGAAAGAACCGCAAAAAAAACACGCATACAATTGCGGAATGGAATACAGGAATGGCGCATCGCGGTCCTTTTTAAAAAGGTGAAAAAACAGCAGGTGCAGCAGCAGTGCGACAACAGCCGATGCTGTAATTTCAGGAAGCGGAAGGAATTTTCTCCAATTCATTTCCCGTCGTCGATTTTATTGATTTCCCTGAGTTGTCGGTTCAGGTTGTAGAAAGCGATCGCAACGCCAACTAGCGTCAGGATTTTGACATATAGATTGTGTGGGTTCGGATAGTGGGAATCGAGCCATTTTCCGCCGTAGGCAAACACAAAAACGATCACGCCCATCTGTATCGGAATGTTGATAAACGCAAGCCATTTGTTACGGATACGCTTGTTCTGGTCTTTGTTGTCCGTCATGTGGGATTGGGTTTTTAACATTGGGTTTCATCACGCAGGAAGCGCTGAATTCTGCTCCCGGTTCCACCGATAATTTCCCGCAGATCACTTCGCCGTGGATGCTGGCCTTCGACTTAACATTGAGCATTTCTGTCACCTGGATTTTGCCGTTAAACCTGCCTTCGATGTCGGCATTTTTGCAGATAATGTCGCCCCTGACGATTCCGGCCGGACCGATGACGATTTTGCCATTCGACTGGAAGTTGCCCGCCAGTTCGCCGTCAAGGCGGAAATCGGCATGCGAAATAATGTCGCCTTTTATCGAAGTACCTTCGACAATCCTGTTGGTTTTTCCCAAAAGGTCGGTGTATGATTTCGGCTTTTTGTCAAACATTATTTTCTTGGTTTTTCTTTTGGTGGCTGCGCATTTGGCGGAAGCATCATTCCCGGCGGGTTTTGGCTTTGCATCGGATCCGGATTTGAGATATTCTCTTTTTGTTTTTCCTTTTCCTTTTCCGTGTTCGGACGCATCCTTTGGTTTTCCTTCGCACGATTGATATTCTCTTCGTTTGCCGGTGTCGATTGTATTTTTGGCAAAACCGGTTCGGGAACCGCGACGATCGGGCCATTTCCAACCTTGAGGAATTCCTCGAAATTTTTCTTGATCTGCACCACTTTGTAATTCTCATTGGAAATCACATAGCCCGGTTCCTGGATCTTATATTCCTTAAATTCTTTCAAAATCGAAACGATCCCTTTGGCGTGGTCTTCCGTTTTCATTCCGTGGATCACGATGAAGTTTTTGTCCATCGTATAAATGTCCAGCGATTGCGTGATTTTGTCAAACGAGCGTTCCTTGATAAATTTGGCAATCTTCCCGTAAAGCGCAATCGTATTCTTGTCCGACATGTTGTCGGCCTGGTACAGTATTTTCCAACTCGCTGGTTCTTTTGAGTTGAGTTTCATGGCTTCCATCACAACGACTTCCCTGGCCAGTAATGATTCTGCCTGTTTGCCTTCTTCGCTGTTCGGATAGGTCAGCGAAACATAATTCAGTGCTTTTTTGTACTCGCCGAGCCCTTGCAGTTTCCCGATCGTGTTGGCTTTGAGCAATTCAAGTTTAGGTACGATTTCCTCGCCTGTATATTGATCGATTGCAATCCCAAGGTCTACAAGCACTTTCCTGTAATCGCCGGAAACATATAAATTGTAAAGCTTGCTGTAAGCCACTTCGGGTGAATCTCCCGCGGCGATACTCGCCGCATCGGGATTGCTCAGGATTTGCGCGTATCTCGAATCGGGGAACTGGCTGATGATCTTGTTTTTCATCACCAAAGCCTTGTCCTTGTCTATGATTTCATAAATCTTATATAAGTTATACATGCTCGGAAGCACCAGTCTTTCCTCTGGTTTGTTGTCGAGAAGTTTTTCGAGTTTTGTTGCCGCGCGTTGGTATTCCTTGAATTTTTCCTTATAAATGACGCCGAGTTGGTAATACGCAAAATTGCGTTCCTTGGCGATGCTGTCGATTTCGGTCTGTTTGGTCGGAAGCTGCTTGATGTAGAATTCGGGCGTATAGATCTCATCCGAATTTTCAGCAGCGGCTTTTTTCTCATCTGCTTTAGCGTCGTCGCCCGATCCTTCCGCCACCTCTTCATCACCAGGATTGTTTGCGCCTTTCATGGCAGAAACCCTCCAGTTGTTTTTGAGTGTACGGTCGCCCCAGTTTTTCCTGAATTCGGCCTTACCGAAAGCCACTGTCGTCGGATTGTAGAAATAGAAATTGCTTTCGCCTGAACCACCCGAAGCCGAATTGACCGGCGGTGTTGCGCCATTATCAGATGGCGGTTGTATGGCTGCTTTGCGTGAAGCCGCCGCATTTGGGTCGACTGCATTACCAACGGCAGCTTCCTTGCTTTTGTCTTTTATGGTTTTGCCGCTTTCGGAGTTGTCTTGTGCCGCGTCGGAGTTGCCATCATTTGTGGCTTTCGCCGCTTCTTTTTCCCTGAGCAGTCGTTGGATTTCCTGTTGTTTTTTGAGCTTCGCGATATAATCGTTGTAATAAGCAATCCTGTCGGGTCCCGACATGGCATAAACTGAAATGATGCTGTCGTTTCGTGTTGCAATGCCTTCATATTTGATTACATCGTTGAGGTTTTCGCGTTTCTTTTTGATGGATTTGAACTCACGGCCCCGCTGGTCTAGCTGCACCATTGTACTGTCGTAATATTTTCCAGCCGTAACATATTTGGCGTCATTGAAATAAATGTCCGCCAGATTCCGGTAGTTCGAAGCGATCATATACTGGTCGGTCGACTTGGCTTTGAGTGATTTGTTGTAGTACTTCTTAGCCTGTACGAAATTTTTCTGATGGTCATAGAACAAAGCCATCTGGTGGTTCAACGCATCGAGATACGGCCTGTTTTCCCTGTCCTTGAGCAAATGGTCGAATTTTTCAAGGAACGCAATCGTATCGCCCGACGCATAATCAAACTGAGAAGCCTGGCGCATGTGCGCATGGATGACGTATTGTCTGGCCGATTTGCGATTCATATCGATAACCGACTGATAATAGGCGTAGGCGCTGTCCTTTTGGCCCATTTCTTCATACAGTTGCGCGAGAATAAAATAATACCTGGATTTTTCTTCGTTCGATTTGGTGTGGTCTTTGGCAAGGATCAGTTTGGAAACCGCGCTGTCTTTCTCATTCAGGTTCAGGTAGGCCTGTGCCAGCGTCGCATTCGCATCTGCGAAAATCTGGTCCTTGAACTTGATTTCCTTTAAAAGGTTGTTGAGATTATTGACCGCCAAAGCATCGTTATCGAGACGCATATTGGTTTTTTCGCGCCAGATCTTGGCCTCATAAATCTTATCGCTGTTCGGATATTTGTATAAAATGTAGTTGAAAGCCTCGAGTGCCGGGATAAACCGCTGGTCGTAATAACGCGATTTCCCAAGCATCAGATGCGCCTCATCCATCTGCGGGTTCTTTTCAGATCCTGCAATATTCATCGAATGTTTCTGGATGGCTTTGGTGGCTTTGGTTTCGGCACGCTCAAAATTCGGATTGACGGTTGCTTTGTCCCCGGGAAGGATCGCTTCCTTGCTCACCTGCATTCGTTCAATCGGAAGACGCTCCCAAAAATTATCGTTATACTGCCCTTTCAGATCGATAACGCCTTTGTCTAAAGCCAATCCGCCATTATAGAGAATGTTGTATTTGGAACTCAGCGCATGCGAATTTCTGGAAAGGAACGTGTTCTTCTTGGTAGAGCAAGCTATCAATAAAAGCAATAATCCTGCGGTGGCAATGTATCTGGGTAAATGAGTTTTCAATGTCAAACGATTTTATTCTTAAAACTTTTAAAAGCCGATTTTAGTATACTGACTGGTAAAAATACGTTTCTTTTTGATATACGGAAAATTATCGCCTAAAACTTTGGATGGCTACGCGCGGTTACTGTTAAAATCTCCAAAAACCGGCATTCCAAAACACTGGCGAAATCATATAAATCAGGCACTTTTTCGATTTGTCTTTCCCGATAAATTCGTCTTCTGAATTGTTTTTTCTACTTTTGTAAAAAACTTTGCTATGTCATCATTCTATAAATTAAATATTAAGGAAGTCAGGCGCGAAACCAAAGACGCCGTTTCCGTTTTATTTAATGTGCCCGCGGAATTAAAGGAAAACTACCATTTTATTCCGGGCCAATACCTCAATTTGAAATTGCGTCTCGACGGTGAAGAGCTTCGCCGCGCCTACTCTATCTGCTCTGTTCCCGGAACCGGGGAATTGCGCATCGCGATCAAATCGGTCAATAAAGGCGCCTTCTCAGATTTCGCCAACACGCAGCTCAAAGCAGGCGATGTGATTGAAGTGGCTACGCCCGAAGGGAATTTCATTTTCGAGCCCAACCCTGAAAATCTCAAGAATTATGCGGCTTTTGCCGCCGGAAGCGGAATCACTCCGGTCATGTCGATCATCCAAAGCGTTTTGATGAATGAGCCGAAAAGCACTTTCGTCCTTGTTTACGGAAACAAGTCGCCCGAGGAAACCATTTTTCACCAGGAATTACACGAGCTCCAACTCAAATATGTGGGCCGATTCTTCGTTCATTTTGTGTACAGCCAGGCCAAAGTCGAGAATGAACTGTTTGGCAGGATCGAAAAATCTACCGTCAATTTTATCCTCAACAACAAATACAAAAACCTTGAGTTTGCCAGATTTTACCTTTGCGGACCGGAGGAAATGATACTCACGGTTTCCAATGTCCTCAAGGAACACAACATTCCCGAGAAGAATATCAAGTTCGAATTGTTCTCGAGTTCGCTTGCGCCGAAAGCCATTGCAACTTCCCCCGGAGGCCATACCAAAATCACGATAATGGTCGATGATGCCGAAACGACTTTTGAAATGTCGCAGAAACAGACGGTTCTTGATGCAGCCTTAAAGCAAGGGCTCGACGCGCCGTATTCCTGCCAGGGCGGAATCTGCAGCAGCTGCCTTGCCAGAATCAAATCGGGAACTGCGGAAATGTCCAAGAACGCGATTCTGACGGACGGCGAAATCGCCGAAGGATTGATCCTGACGTGCCAGGCGCACCCGACTTCGCCTGAATTGTATATCGATTACGATGATGTTTAGATAAGAAAAGAGCCTGGAAGCAAGAGCCAAGATTTTACGATTGATTTTATTCAATACAACATCTTGGCTCTTGCTTCCAGGCTCTTTTAACTCCTATCTCTTTTTTAAAACTTCTTCTATTTTAGCCACAACCGCTTCAGGTGAAATCGTACGCATCGCGTCTCCATAGCCTTCCACTTTTTTGTTTCCGTAAACGGATGTCGGCAATTTTGGGTATTTTTCCCTGTCGGAAACCAACGCGTTTTCAATCGGCTGCCCGAAAGGCAAAAATCCCGTAAACGGATGTGTCGCGCCCCAAAGCGTAATCACTTTTATTCCGAACATCGCGGCGATATGTGCATTTCCCGAATCCATGCTCAGCATAATATCAAGATTGGAGATGAGCTGCAATTCCTGGTTGAACTTAATTTTTCCAGCCATATTGATGACGTTTTCTTTTCTGGCTGCGAATGCATCAAGGATCTTAAGTTCATTTTTCGCTCCAAATAGAAAGATTTTATAGTCTTGTTTTTGGGCCAATTCATCGATGACTTTCTGCATCAGGTCGGCCGGATAGACTTTAGAATCATATTGGGCGAAAGGCGCGATGCCGATCCAGGAACCGCTCTTGTTTCCGGTAATTTCGCGGACTTGCACTTCTAATAATTGCGGTTCCGGAAATTGCGGTGCAGACAAATCCACGGGAAATCCAAGTTCAGAAAACACTTTTGCATGGCGCTCGAACATTGTTGGAAGCGGTTGGAAAATCTTGTTTTCAGAACGCGTGAGTGCTTTCTTTTCGTCACGGCCTTTGTCGACAAACGCGGTCTTTTTTCCACTCAGGTTGAACAAGGAACGAATGACTGTAGAACGCAAAACGTTGTGCAGATCTGCGAAAACGTCGATGTCCAATTGTTTCAAATCATTGAACAAACGCAGCAATCCGAAGAAACCTTTGTGGCGTCCTTTTTCATCGAAGGCGAAAAAGTCCACATTCGGGATCCCGTCAAAAAAAGGCCTGAAGAACGGGCGCGAAATTACGGTAATTTTTACTGAAGGATATTGGTTTGCAAACGCCCTTAAAACAGGAACCGTCATGGCGACATCTCCCATTGCGGAAAGTCTCATGACGGCTATATGTGTGATTTTATTTGACAATTTAAAATGGAAACGGAA
>DATHGE010000120.1:0-4961 GCA_035317805.1 Flavobacterium sp.
GACGTTGTATTTTTTGATGGCTTCGGCAGAATCGACCGTTACCTGGTCTTTCGTAGCTTCTCTGTGTTCGATGCCTAAATCGTAGTATTTTATATCGAGGTCTAAATAAGGAAGGATGAGTTTTTCTTTAATAAACGACCAAATAATTCGTGTCATTTCATCGCCATCCAGCTCGACAACCGGATTGGCCACTTTAATTTTTGCCATGTTATGTAAATTTGTTGTTTGTGAAAGCAAATATAATAAATCAAAGGTATTGGAAATGGCGTTTTGCGCACTATAACGATTGATTTACGGATTTCTTAAAATCGAAACCTTAAAATGCGAAATTGGCAAGGTAACGTTAAATTTTATGCATAAAAAAAGCCCTGAGAATTTCAGGGCTTATAATTTCAAGGAGATGATAATTATCTTCTTTTATCTTTAATTTTCGCTTTTTTACCGGTAAGTTCTCTGAAGTAGAAAATACGTGCTCTGCGAACGTGACCTTTTTTGTTGATCTCCACTTTTTGCAAAGCTGGCAAGTTAACCGGGAAGATACGCTCTACTCCGATAGCGCCTGACATTTTACGGATGGTAAAAGTCTCAGTTGCACCAGAACCTCTTCTTTGGATAACGACCCCTTTGAAAAACTGTGTTCTTGTTTTTTCACCCTCTTTAATTTCGTAATAAACCGTGATGGTATCTCCGGCTCCGAATACAGGGAAATCTTTTTTAGCTACTAATTCGTCATTAACGAATTTCATTAAATCTGCCATGATAATTTTTTTAATTATGGTTTTAAAATCGGAGCAACATTCGCGAATCTCGCCAGAGGTTGGTCTAATGTGGGCGCAAAGATAGAAATTAATTGATAATTGACAATTAATAATTGATAATTTTTTATCTGCGTAATGCGCTCATTGTCAATCGTAAATTATCAATTATTCATTGAGCAAGTCCGGCCGCCTGTTTTTCGTATGCTCATATGCCTGATCCTCGCGCCATTTTTCAATTTTGGCAAAATGTCCGCTCGTCAAAACATCAGGGACTTTCCATCCTTTGTAATCTGCAGGTCTTGTATAAATCGGACCCGACAGCAATCCGTCCTGAAACGAATCGGTCAAAGCCGAAGTCTCATCGCTCAACACACCCGGAATCAATCTTATCAATGCATCGCTCAATACCAAAGCGCCCAATTCGCCGCCGCTCAGCACATAATCGCCAATCGAAATTTCCTTGGTGATAAAATGGTCGCGCACGCGTTGGTCCACGCCTTTATAATGCCCGCAAAGGATAATGATATTCTCCAGCATCGACATCGTATTGGCCATTTTCTGGTTCAATGTTTCGCCATCCGGACTCATATAAATGATCTCGTCGTAGGAACGTTCGCTTTTGAGTTTCGCAATGCAATCGTCAATCGGCTGCACCATCATGACCATTCCCGCGCCACCGCCAAACTGGTAATCGTCCACACTTTTTTGCTTGTTGGTCGTATAATCGCGCAGGTTGTGAAAATGCACTTCCACCAAACCCTTGTCGATGGCGCGTTTCATAATCGAAGCCTCAAACGGACTTCGCAGCAATTCGGGTAAAACGGTGATAATGTCTATTCGCATAAAGTGGCTGAGTAGCTGAGCAATTAAAGCTGCAAAGTTACAAAGCTGTTCTAATTATCAATTATTAATTATCAATTATTAATTTTAAGGAGCTATTTGCTTCGCCTGTTCGCTCTTAGGAGCTCGGGTCCCGCTTTCCGCTGCAATCTTTTATTCCATTGCATTGCATAAAAGGATTTTCGCTGCAATCGGGGCTAACCAATCTTCAAAATCCGTGTTCATCTGCGAAAATCTTTATTAAATCCGCGTTCCATTTTTCCCACCACAAATAATTTCGCTAAATTTGTTCGCAATTCAAAAATTCACAAACTATGGAAAACGGAATATACGCCAAATTCAACACCCCAAAAGGGTCAATATTGGTCAAACTCACACACGATAAAACACCGGGAACAGTCGGAAACTTCGTCGCACTCGCCGAAGGAAACCTCGATAATAAAGCCAAGCCGCAAGGGCAGCCGTTTTTCAACGGACTCAAATTTCACCGCGTCATCCCCGATTTCATGATCCAGGGCGGCGACCCGCAGGGAACCGGAACCGGCGGACCGGGTTATAAGTTCGACGACGAATTCCACCAGGACCTGAGCCATGATACGCCGGGCGTCCTGTCTATGGCGAATTCAGGTCCGGGCAGCAACGGCTCACAGTTTTTCATTACGCACATCGCAACGCCATGGCTCGATAACAAGCATACCGTTTTCGGAAATGTGGTCGAAGGCCAGGATGTCGCTGACGCGATCGAACAAGGCGACACAATGGATTCTGTAGAAATCATCCGTGAAGGCGACGAAGCCAAAAAATGGAATGCCGTGGAAGCTTTCCGCACTTTCGAAGGGTCACGCGCCAAACGCGAGGCTGCAGAACGCGAAGCCGCCGAAGCAAAAATGGAAAAACTCGCCGCAGGTTTTCAAAAAACAGAAAGCGGATTGCGTTACCAGATCATCAACAAAGGAAATGGCAAAAAAGCCGAAAATAATAAAACCGTTTCGGTGCATTATGAAGGCTCGCTCGAAAACGGAAAAGTATTTGATTCTTCGTATAAAAGAAAACCAATTGAATTCCCACTCGGACAAGGGAATGTAATCGAAGGCTGGGATGAAGGCATCGCGCTATTGCAGGTCGGCGATAAGGCGCGTTTTGTAATCCCGTCGCATTTGGGATACGGTTCACAAGGTGCCGGCGGCGTGATTCCGCCAAACGCAACACTGATTTTCGATGTTGAATTAATGGATGTAAAATAAGAATTATGAAAAAACTGATCGCCGTTTTAGTATTGGGAACTATTGTTTTTGCCTGTGGTGCGCCAAAAGTGGCCGTAACTGCCATGCAGCCAGATCCGGTTCAGGTGCCTGTAAAAATTGCCTCTCCGGCGGAAGATGGCCCTAAGCCATTGGCTTTTGCACTCGAAGAAGGAAAATCTTTGTATGAAAACGACTGTGCCAAATGCCACGGTTTGTATAAGCCAACCGATTTTACCAGGGAAGAATGGGGACCAATCATGGCAAAAATGCAAATCAAAGCAAGGATCACCGACGAAGAAACGGCGAGCATTTACAATTATATTCTTTCGGGATTGCAATAATCCGAAAATCTTTGCTATAAAAAAAGCACTCCATACAGAGTGCTTTTTTTATAGCATTTTTTAAAATCAGACCTTAAACCCGTCCGGAATCACGGCGCCTTTTTTGACAACGATAATGCCGTCTTTTACGGTATATAATGGCGTGTTGGTGTCTTCCAGATGCGGCCCGCCGTTCAATGTGACATCATTTCCGATGCGGCAATTCTTGTCCACAATCGTATAGCTGATATTGCACCTTTGGCCAATGCCGATATTAATCACGCCGTTGATATTATTGCGGTTGATCTCATCGAGATTCTGATACAAATCGCTTCCCATCAGATAACATTTCGAAATTTTGGTGTCCCTGCCAATCCTTGCCCTGATTCCGATAACGGAATTCTCAATCGCACAATGGTCTAAAATACAGCCCTCGGCAACAATAGATTGCTGTATCGAAGTCGTCCCTGTAATTTTTGATGGCGGAAGTATCCGCGCCCTCGTATAAACCCTGTTGGAATTGTCGAACAGGTTAAAATCCGGAATTTCATCGGTAAGCCCGAGGTTCGCCTCAAAAAAGGAGTCAATATTTCCAATATCCGTCCAATAGCCTTCATACTGGTAGCTCAGTACTTTTTTGTTGTCGATGCAATCAGGGATAATTTCTTTTCCAAAATCCTTAGTGTTCGGATTGGCCATCAAATGGATCAGCAAATCGCGGTTGAAGATGTAAATTCCCATCGAAGCCAGGTAATTTCGCCCTTTTGCATTCATTTCATCGCTGACTTCCGAAGTCCAGTCGGGCAGCAAATCGCGATGCGGTTTTTCTATAAACGAAGTGATTATATTCTCGTCGTTAGTTCTCAATATCCCAAATTCGGGCGCTTCTTTTGCCGTTACGGGCAAGGTGGCGATTGAAATATCCGCACCGCTTTTGATATGGTTCTGGATCATTTCATTGAAATTCATCTGATACAACTGGTCGCCCGATAAAATCAGTGCATATTCAAAATCATGGTTGAGGAAATGCTGCATACACTGGCGCACCGCGTCTGCAGTTCCCTGAAACCAGGTCGGATTATCCGGTGTCTGCTCGGCTGCAAGAATATCTACGAAAGCCATGCTGAACGTACTGAAATGATAGGTATTTTTGATGTGCTGGTTCAGCGAGGCCGAATTGAACTGGGTCAGGACAAACATTCTCTTGATATCGGAATTGATGCAATTGGAAATCGGAATATCGACCAACCTGTATTTTCCGGCAATCGGAACGGCAGGTTTTGAACGGCTTTCTGTAAGCGGCGCGAGCCTTGAACCCTGGCCGCCGCCCAAAATAATGGCTAAAATGTTATTGTTCATATCTTAATGCGTTATGGATTCATATAATGTGATGTAATTCTGCGCAGCCTTGTCCCACGAATGGTCGATCTGCATCGCTGTTTTCCTGACGGAATCGAATTTGGCCGTATCATTAAACAAATCGATACCGCGTGTCACCGAATGGTTGACATCGAAAACGCTGGTGTTGTCATGGCAGATTCCGAAACCGCCATCGCCAATGTCAAGAACGGTGTCTTTCAAACCGCCGGTCCGTCTTACAATCGGAACCGTTCCGTAGCGCAAAGCATACATCTGGTTGAGTCCGCATGGCTCGACCCTGGATGGCATCAGCAGAAAATCGGCGCCGGCATAAACGGCGTGCGCGAGCTTTTCATTGTAGCCGATATAGGCATTGTAATTCCCGTGGTAAAAATTCTGCAGGCTCTGCAAAGCGCCTTCGACACCCGGATCGCCCGAAC
>DATHGE010000121.1:0-2907 GCA_035317805.1 Flavobacterium sp.
CACGATGAAAGTTTCCGTTCAGTTTAAAGTCATCCCGGACAAAGTCTACGACGCATTCTACAAACTCGAATATCCACACGACCAGATTACTGCTTATGTCTTTGATGTCGTCCGTGCCGAAGTTCCGAAACTCAAACTCGATGATGTTTTCGAAAGAAAAGACGATATCGCAATAGCCGTAAAACGCGAACTAAACGAAGCCATGACGACTTACGGATACGACATCATCAATACTTTGGTAACCGACATCGATCCGGACATCCAGGTGAAAAACGCGATGAACCGGATCAATGCCGCCGACCGTGAAAAGACTGCAGCCGAATTCGAAGCCGAAAGTTCCCGAATCAGGATTGTCGCAAAAGCAAAAGCCGAAGCCGAAAGCAAACGTCTGCAAGGACAGGGAATCGCCGACCAAAGACGCGAGATCGCGCGCGGTTTGGTGGAAAGTGTCGAAGTGCTGAACAGTGTCGGAATCAATTCTCAGGAAGCTTCTGCGCTTATTGTCGTGACGCAACATTATGATACTTTGCAGGCGATTGGCGCCGATGCAAATTCGAACCTCATTTTATTGCCGAATTCACCGCAGGCCGGAAGTGACATGCTCAACAATATGGTCGCGTCGTTCAGTGCCTCGAACCAAGTTGGCGAGATGATGAAGAAAAACAACCAGAAGAAAATGAAGCCGAAAACAGATCTCCACATTCCCGGGACGATTCCGCCGCCGCATCCTGATCCTGAAAATCCACAGACATAATTTCAAAAAAAAGAGGCCTAATCGCCTCTTTTTCTATTTATAAACCAATTGAATATTTGTGGGATAAACCGGTTGAGCAAACTTCCGTAAGAATTGGCCAGGAGGTCTTTCCAGGAAAATTCTTCTTTCCAGGAATTCAGCACGCCCCGGATCATGTTCTGCGGGGTGAAACTGTCTCTGGTTTGCTGGATGCCCATGAGTAATTTCTGGTATTCGATATCCTTTTCGATTTTGAGAATTTCAAGATCGCGGTCGATTTCGGCGTAGGAGGAATATTTTTTCTTTTCCATGGCTTAATCGTTAAAGAAGATTTCTGAAAATTTCTCGAGAATCGGGCCTTCAACGATTTTATCTTTGATCAGGAAAAGCAACATCGTGAAAACGACATAGACACCCGCAATAATCAGGAATCCATACGCATAACTGTCGAGTGATTTTCCGATTGCCAAAGCCGCGGCGACAGATCCGAAAATGAGCACCATCGAAACGCACAGCAAAATCAGCGTGAATTTGAAAATCATCACTGTCGATTTCATCGCGACCTTAAATCCCCATAATTTGTAATAGGCGATATTGGCATTGATGAAGGACTGTGTCTGTTCCTGAACCGAATCGGCGTTTTCCCTTAGGTCTTCAAACGCCATTATTTTTGGTATTTGGCATTTTGTTTTTTGAGGTCGGCCAGTTTTTCCTCAAGGAACGAAATCGCATCTTCGGCCTTATGGCTTAAATTATTGAGCAATTCATCATAGCTGCCTTCAACGTCGTGTTTGGTGTCGGAAAATTTACCTTTAAATTTCTGCTTCGCATTTTCAATTTCGTTTTTGAACTTGTCTTTTGCATCGTCAAAATCGTTCTTGATTTTCTTGCGGGTATTTGACCCTTTTTCGGGAGCGAATAAAATTCCGGCTGCCGCACCAAGCGCAACTCCGGCCAAAATCGCCACTACTGTATTTCCATTGTTATTTGACATGATTGTGAATTTTTATAAGTTATAATTTAAAGATAGGCACATTATTAACAAGCGGTTGTTAACAACCCGTTAAATTGGATTTTATTTGTGCCAAACTTAAAATAAGGCCGGTCATTCCAGCTTTTGGAACAGATTCATCTGTTGGTATTCCGAAAAGAAAAATGGGCTTTAAAAGTCATTTATGAAGGTTGGTTTTGATTGGAAATTCTTATGTTTTTTCTATTTTCGATAAGATTAAAATATAATAAAAAAGCCTCTTGGTAAAAGGAGCTTTTGATCTATAAAATCTATCGTTAGTATTCGTCGGGTAATTCGTCTAGAATTCTCTGATCTTTTTCAATTTGTCTCAATTCATCTAATTGTGGTTTAAAAACAAAACAATTTGTAGAATCTTTTTTTAAATTTTTAAGGGCAAGATATCTGACGCTGGCCATTTGACTTTTTAATGACATTGTATACAACTTCTTGATTAGGTCAATATCAAAATCATTTTCTTCGACCCTGTCAGAAGAAGATAAAATTAAATTTGAAAACAATAATGAGTTATTATCATTTTTGACGTTTTTGATAACCGTTTCTAAAAGAAGACTATAATTATTGATACTTTTTATATTATTAACTATGCCGGTAGAAATTTCGTTCGCTATCAAAATATCTTTTTCTTTGACAAGTTTATTAATCTCTTTTTGAGTTGTAATCAACAAATTTTGCTCTTTTTTGCCTTTCTCTTCCCAGGCGTCTTTGAGTCCGACCGTCTTATTAAAAACCAATTTTTCAGCCGTAGAATCCTTATCAACAGTGAAATAACCCAAGCGTTGGAATTGGAATTTGTCTTCATTTTTAACGGCCGCCAAACTTGGTTCCACAAAACCGGTCACGACTTTCAAAGAATCCGGATTCACGAATTCAAGAAAATCTTTTTCTTTGTGCGAATCTGGCGCTTCGTCGGTAAACAAACGGTCATACAGACGCACTTCGGCCTCAATCGCATGTGGAATCGAAACCCAGTGCAATGTTCCCGAAACCTTTCTCTGGCTGGCTTCGGTGCCGCTTCCGCTTAAACTGTCGGTGTCGTAAGTCGCGTGGATTTCGGTGATATTTCCGTCTGAATCCTTGATGACTTTCTCGCCTTTGATGATGTAGGCATTCTTCAGACGCACTTCCCTTTCGAGGCTCAACC
>DATHGE010000122.1:0-3136 GCA_035317805.1 Flavobacterium sp.
GGAAGACAGTCGATTTGATCAACGAGCAAGTCAATGCCGGAAACGACCCTAAAGAAATGGCGGAAGCGATCTATAAGATCATCAATACTCCGAAACCGAATGTGCATTATAAGGTTGGACCGTTTTTATCCAAATTCTCAATCGTATTGAAACGGATTCTGCCCGATAAGATGTATGAGAAGATGTTGATGAATCATTACAAGCTTTAGTTGCTGAGTGGCTGCGTAGCTGAG
Source organism: Flavobacterium sp. (assembly GCA_035317805.1). Classification (GTDB taxonomy): domain Bacteria; phylum Bacteroidota; class Bacteroidia; order Flavobacteriales; family Flavobacteriaceae; genus Flavobacterium. Next base: position 234 of record DATHGE010000122.1, read on the forward strand.
CGCCTGGGTTGAAAACTTCTCAATAACTTAGGTACTCAGGCAATTGGTTACTTTTAAAAATAAATCGTAGTTTTGCGCACGGTTTACTTCGTTAGTTCGCGTTAGGGATTGCAGCAAAGTGCCATGCACTGCGGAAAGCCCGGCCCGCAGGGAAACGCCCAACAAATAATTACACAACTTTAATATAACAAACATGAAATTTTTTATCGACACAGCCAACCTGAACGAAATCAGGGAAGCACAGGCTTTAGGCGTTTTGGACGGCGTTACTACGAACCCGTCGCTGATGGCCAAGGAAGGCATCACCGGGAAAGACAACATCCTGAAGCATTATGTTGACATCTGCAATATCGTTGACGGCGACGTGAGCGCGGAAGTGATTGCCGTTGATTATGACGGAATGATCAGGGAAGGCGAGGAGTTGGCCGAATTGCACGAGCAGATTGTCGTGAAAATCCCAATGACGAAAGACGGCGTGAAGGCGTGTAAATATTTTTCGGATAAAGGCATCCGTACGAATGTGACTTTGATTTTTTCTGCCGGACAGGCTTTATTGGCTGCGAAAGCGGGCGCGAGTTATTGTTCGCCATTCATCGGAAGGCTTGACGATATCTCTACTGACGGTTTGAACCTGATTGAGGAAATCCGTTTGATTTATGATAATTATGGCTACGAGACCGAAATCCTTGCGGCTTCTGTGCGTCATACGATGCATATCGTTAACTGCGCGAAAATAGGCGCGGATGTGATCACCGGACCGTTATCGGCTATTTTCGGATTGCTCAAACATCCTTTGACGGATATCGGTTTGGCGCAGTTCCTGGCTGATTTTGAGAAAGGGAATAAGAGTTAATTGACAATTGACAATTGTTGGTTTATGCATAAAAAAGGCTTCCGATTTGGAAGCCTTTTTTATTTTTATTTTGATACGATGGCCTGTGTTGGCTTATCTTTCAGGTTATTTTCGAAATCGACATCGAACAGGTTGGTGAAAGCGTTTTTGATCGAGCCGTCGCTGTTGAGTACGATTGTGCGATGCACTTTGGTGATTGCCCATTTGGACTTGAGGTCTTCAAAATCCTTACAGCGCAATTCGACAATCCCGTCGGTTTTGTATTTGGCGAGTTCGGCGACCCATTTTTCCTGGTCTTTGTCGAGGTTCACCGCGATGAATTGGTAACCGGGATATTTAGCCTTGAGGTCTAATACCTTGCGGTGCGCCGCAACGAGGTGCGAATTGAGGTTTTCTGTCCAGAAAAAGATTACGGTTTTTTTATTGGACAGGTTTCCGGACGCGATTGTGTTGCCTTTTGTATCCAGCAGCATCACTTCGGGTAACGGATTGCCGACTTTCAATAGCTGGATAGCATTTCCGATTTTGAGGATTTCATTTTTCTTGCTCTTGTCGGTGGAATATTTATGGTACGTTTCAAGGAATTTCTGGTTATTGACCATATTCTGGTCTTCCAGCAAATAAGTGAAAGCGATATTATTGAGGATGATATTCCTGACCTTTTCGTTCTTGATGAGGGTATCGGCGATGTTGAGTTTGTTGATGTTGGTTTTCAGGGCCAGATCGACTTCGGTGTAATGGTTGTGGTAATTGATCGCGGCCATATTGTTGAGCATGTGCGTCAGATAAGTCACAAATGGCGAAAAGTTGGAAAGCTGCGCATTGTTAAAATCGATGCCTTTCCTGAAATCATAATAGTTTTTTGGCAGTTTCTCTACGACATCTTCGCCGGTGCGCGCCTTATGGATTTGCGGATAGATTTCCTTTTTCGCATAATGGTGAAAATCGAGCGACGCTTTGGCATACGTATCAAAATTGTCGCCCCATTTGATTTCTTCCTTTTTCCTGGCGTAGAATTTCTTCCTTGACTGATAAGAAGAATCGATGTTTTTCATGAATCTGGAAACATCATAATCGAAAATATCGAAAATCTTGCTGCGGTCGTCCTCGTTTTTGAGATACAGCTCCATCAGGAAATTGTTCTTCTGGTCGCCGCGTCCGCAGAAAACGATCGAATTGTCGAAATCCTTCGCATTGATGTGCACCATGACGCTGTCGTTCTTGTCGAAATAAACGTATTGGTATTCGGGTTCGTTCTTAAAAGTGTACATGCCCGGCGTGAGCGAGTCGAATTTGATGAAAAAACGGTTGTTCGTATCGAGCTTTACGCTGTCGATAACCTCCGAATTCCTGCAGAATAAAACATAAGGACTCGTTGGATTCGTGACTTCCCCGCCAAAGTATGCGGTATAATTATCGCCTTTAAATTCTTTATTGCAGGAACCCAAAAGACAGATCGTAGCGGAAGAGAACAATAAGAAATGAAGTACTTTGTGCATATTTGGTATCAAAAGGCTTACAGACAAAAATATTCAGTTGCATTCAATATTACTGTTAATGCATAGTTAAATAAAAAGGGCTTATTTTATTGGGTTTCAAGGCTTAAAAATGTGATATTTTTTTATACTTTTGCAGCGGAATTTAAAACAAAAATATTCATGTTAACAGTAAATAATTTATCGGTTCAGTTTGGCAAAAGAATTTTGTTCGACGAGGTGAATACTTCCTTTGTGCATGGTAACATCTACGGGGTTATCGGTGCAAACGGAGCCGGAAAATCTACTTTTTTGAAAATACTTGCGGGGGAATTCGACCCGACTTCAGGAAATGTTTTCCTCGAGCCAGGAAAAAGGATGTCGGTCCTCAACCAGAACCACAATATGTTCGACACGCACACGGTCCTCGAAACGGTTCTGATGGGCAACAAGATTTTGTATGCGGTAAAGAAAGAAATGGACGAGCTCTATCTCGACTACAACGATAAGAACGCCGACCGGATTGGCGAATTGCAGGTGCAGTTTGAGGAAATGAATGGCTGGAACGCCGATTC
>DATHGE010000123.1:0-7500 GCA_035317805.1 Flavobacterium sp.
GCAGGACTGTGTAAAACGACCCCAATTCCGATTGCTTTGGACGAAGAGCTGATAGGTGTGTTTTCTAAGAAAGAAAAAGAACGATTATTGCAAAAAATCAACCCGCAATTTATCATTTTGAAGCCAAGTTTTATAGGTGGATTCCGAGGTGCTTCTGAATGGATTTCACTGGCGCAAAAATACAATATCGGTTGGTGGATTACATCCGCTTTGGAAAGCAACATCGGACTCAACGCCATCGCGCAATGGACATTTTTGCAGCAAAATAAAATGCCGCAGGGATTGGGTACGGGTGGTTTGTTTACCAATAATTTTGATTGCCCGCTTGAAGTGAGAAACGGCGAATTGCATTACAATCCGAATCTTAAATGGGATACGAGTCAGCTTCCTGATTTCTGACAGCAATCGGCGCCGCAATACAACTTTCCGGAATCGCAAAAGCGTCTGTCAGCGGAACCGCATCCTGCCTGATTTCCCAACACAATTGATTCACCGTTCTGCGGATTGCTTTCGTTTTTACACCTTCCATATAATTCTCTTCGAGAAACCAGCCTTTGTTCTTTTCAATCCGGAACAACGCATACAACTGGCAAAGCCGCGTCAGCGCAGCCTTGCAGCCTTTGTCCTTGATTTTTGAAATCCCGAGCTGGAACTGCTCTAAAATTACGCGTTCCAGATAAGCCCCGGCGACAGCAATCATCTGGTGTTGTGCGACATTAAAGGCGTCGTAGGAATCGAGCCCATCGTTTATGAGCTTTTTCACGCGTTTGGCAGCGGCTTCAAGGATGTATTTTTCACGGTATCTGAAAGCATGCAGGTGGAATTCAAAATCCAGTAAATGCGCTTCATCCGTATTTCTTTTTGCAATCGGATTTTTTTCGGTCACGGCTGTTTTCGCCTGCTCGAGAACATAGTTGATTTTGCCCAGCGCATCCATTTCCCCGAAGGCCTTCCTGAATTCCGCCAGACGATTTTTGGCAACCAATTGCATCAATACGGTATTGTCGCCTTCAAAAGTGGTGTAGATTTCCGTGTCATTTTTGAGCGAATCGATCCTGTTTTCAGAGAGATAGCCTTTGCCGCCACAGGCTTCACGGCATTCCTGTAAAGTGTCGCGCGTATTCCAGGTCGAATAGGATTTCATTCCGGCAGCAAGTGCTTCGATCTCCTGCATTTCCGTTTCCTTTCGGTTGATGTATCGGTTTGTAAGATACTGCAGGCCAAAATGTACCGCGTAAGATTTCGCCAATAGCGGCATGAGCCTGCGTTGGTGCATCCGGTAATTCAGGATTGGGACTTCAGAGCCGCCTTCTGGTCCGAATTGCCTGCGCTGGTCGCTGTAGCGGATTGTAATCGCCAAACCTGATTTGGCCGCTGCCAATGCCGAACGCGGAATCCCGATGCGCCCGCCAACCAAAGTGCCGAGCATCGTAAAGAACCTGCGGTTGTCGCTTGGAATCGGGCTTTGGAAAGTGCCGTTTTCATCGATGGAGGCAAAGCGGTCGAGCATATTTTCTTTTGGAATCACGACGTTGTTGAATCTAATTGTGCCGTTATCAACACCGTTGAGTCCCATTTTAAGTCCGCAATCGCCAATGGTTATGCCTTTGAGCGTTTTGCGGTTTTCGTCGCGCAACGGAACGATAAACGCATTCACGCCATAATCTTTCCCGTCGATAATTAATTTTGCGAATACGGTCGCCATCATGCCATGCTGTGCGGCGTTTCCAATATATTCTTTCTGCGCATCGGGATTCGGCGTGTGGATTGCAAAAGCCTGCCTGGCATGATCGTAAGTTGCAGTCGTTTCCAATCCCTTGACGTTTGAGCCGTGATGCGTTTCGGTCATTGCAAAGCAGCCCGGCAGTTGCATCGAGCCGATCGCTTTGAGGTATTTTTTATGGTGTTTTTCGGTACCAAGCAGCTGCACGCTCATTCCCCAAAGTCCGAACTGAACGCCGAATTTTATCACCAGGCTCAAATCATGATAACTCAAAGTTTCCATAATTGCAAAGTAATCCGCAATGTTTTCGCCGCCGCCGTATTTTTTAGGATAGGCCATATTGCCGAGATTTTCCTTTGCAAGGATTTTACACCATTGATAGACTTTTTCACGGTAAACGCCAGTGTCGGTTGAAGTTTCGTATTTGAATTTCGGCTGACTGATGACGCTTTTGACTTTATTGATAATGGCTGCCTGATTTCCGTCAAGGATTTCCGTCATCTTTGCAATATCGAACCGGCTTTCGGTGCGCTGCTTTGAAGTAAACGTATTTTTGTTGGATTTGAAAATCCCAAGTGCTTCTTCGCCCAAAATTCCCAAGCTGTTTTCAAGTTGGTCGAATACTGGCTTTAAAGACTTTACTTCCGGATGGTTTCCGGAAAGCGCCAGCGAAAGATCAAAAAGCGTTCTGATTTTTGGGTTGGAATGGACGGTTTTGAGGATCTGAGATTTCCAACTTGCGAGCGTGGTCCGGGATGGAGGAGAAGCGAAGTCAATTTTTGCCAGAAGCATTTCTTTTTCCGGTTTTGTAAGCCATTGCTGCAAACTGATAAATTCCGATAAAGTTGAAAACTCCTGCAGGGTCAATAAATCGTCAGACCAGGCTAAATAAAGATAGGGAAGAAAGGCATTCGGCTTTTGGTTTTCCATAAGAAATCGCTTTAAGGTGCGGTTCTTAAAATTAAGCAATTCGAAAACAAAGCCTTTAAAATGTTTGTTAATTTAATCCTTGCGCTTGCTTTGATACATTCTTAGCGATTGCAGTGCCTGTTGGCGGATTTTATTCTGCAGGAAACCGGTCCAACCCAAAAGCATGCCGCTCAAACCCAATGCCTGGGAACTCCATTTCCATAAATTGAAATTGTCGGTATGTTTTATAATCAGGCCATCTTTGAATTGAAATTCGGCATAAATGACATTAACTACCTTCCGGTTGGTTTTGCTGAAATTGTATGTGGCGGTCCATTTGGCCGAGCCTGAGGTTTCATTGGCCTTCACATCCGAAAATTCTATCTCAAGCTCGCCTTTGCTTTTTTCAATCAGCATGTGCCACATATCAAAGACATCTTTTCCTTTGAGCGTGCCAAAAGCCGGGTCATGAAACCTGATTTCGGGATGATAGCAGCTCACCATCGTATCTGCATGGTGGCTTGCAAATCCGGCATAAAACTCCTCGATTATTTGCTGGTTGGGATTCATGTATTATTTGTAAAGTGAATTGATTTCGGCGGCAGTTTCATATTTGCCGGGTTTGAGTTCTGTCGTACTAAAATACGCTTTTTTATTTACTGCCGTAAAATTACCAGTCTGGCTGCTGAACTTTTTCTGGTTTCCCTTGATATAGAATCGGATGGAAGCAATATCGGTTTTCCGGAGTTTATTCATCTCAATAACCGAAAAAGAATACCAGGATGTCATGTGATTCCCTGAGTTTTCACGGATTCCCTTGTCGGTGCAGACAAGAATGGTATTGTCGGCAAGGTCAACATATATCGTTCCTCCGACATAAAATGTCGGATCGGTGGCGTCAACGGTCAATTTTAAGAGCCCGCCTTTTTCGGTTTTGGCGACCTGGATTTTTGCAGTTCCCGTCAGCGCATAGTTTTCACAGATAAAATTCCATTCAGGTGTAACGGGATATTGCTTCCCGTCTTTGAAGGTTATGGTTTCCTGGGAATAACTGTGGCATGCGGTGACAAATAAAATAGATACGAACAGATTTTTGATTGTCATTTAATGTTTGTTAGGATGTTTTTTTTAGAACTTATCGACCCAATCGAGGGATTTTATTGCTGAGACTTTATTTTCTTCATTCATCGTGACGCGCAACTCCTTGTTGGCGATTTTCTTCTCATAAAGTGCTTTGAAACGGTAGATATTGGCTTTGGCTTTTTTATCATGGACGACTTCAATCAACTGGATGTCCCGGAAATCGCCGTATTTAAGACGGAATTTCAGGCAGGTCCGCGTGAGCCTGTCCTGCGTGGTATTCTGGATCACTGTCGGCGTCGCCTCAGTCGAATTGAACGGTTTGAATTTGGAAGTATTGCACGTCATCAGGATTCTTTTTCCGGCGTCATAGGCTTTGGTTCTTTGCGCCATATCGACTTCGGTCATGGCAATCGTCTCGACCTTTTTTACTTCGGGTTTTGCGACGGTATTTTTTTTGGATTTACAGCCGATAATAAGTAAAAGGCTGCAAATGAACAGTATCTTCCTCATGGTTTCTGATTTATTTTCAACAATAGATTCGCATCGGGGCAATTCTCACGATAAAAGTCCAGATCATTCTTACTGCAAACGCCGGGATAATCGCCAAAATGGCCTGCCATATTTTTGATAATCTGGAAATGCAGGTGCGGCGCATAACCGCCATTTACGGCAGAATTTCCCAACCAGGCAAGCGGTCGCCCTTTTATATAAACATCACCAATTTCAATCCCATCAATACTTTCCAACGACAAATGGCCGTATAAAGTATGGAAAATCATTCCTTCTACAGTATGCTCAAGGATAATCGTGGGGCCGTAATCTCCGGCTGCGGTGTTGTCCTTAAAACTGTGGACTTTGCCGTCAAGTGCTGCTAATATTGGCGTTCCTGCTTTTATCCACATATCCATTCCGATATGGATGTTTCTTTCTTCGGATTCGGGATCATTGAAAATCCCGCTGCGTTTATACAGGTTGCGTTTTTCACAATAACCGCCGAAAGCAACTTCAGCGTTGTTTTTGAAAAGAAAGCTTTCGATGTGTTTTTCAAAAACTTCGGCATCATCGCTGTCAATATTGGCCAGTTCGAGGTTGGAAACCGATAAATCGATGGCGGCAAAGCGGGATACTTCCATTACTTTTATTCCATCTAAAGATTTCAAAACCGATTCGAAACTGTGCATACCATTGTTTTCAATTTTTTAAATTTATATAAAATAAACCAACGCGAACCCATAGCAGGTTCATTTTATAATAACTTTAAGTAATTGCTATTTTTTGACTTCGACGGAAGCTTTGTCATCTTTGACTTCAACATTGGTTTTATTCTTCCCGTCTTTGGTGTCAACGCTAATGCCATCTGACCCAACTTTTACAGAAGTGCCATCGGATTGCTGTGCACTTCAGGTTTTGGCGTCGCAGGTACTGCTGGCGGTGTAACCTTTGTCGGAACAGGAGGTGGTTCGGCCGGCGCAACCGGCGTTTCGTTCTTGCAGGCTGTCAGTAATAAAACCGACAGGATTCCTGCTGTGATGATTTTTCTCATAATAAATGCAATTTGGTTAGTCGGTTAAAATTACCCGTTTGCAAATAGATACCGTACAATAATTTCGGGAAAATTTTACAACACTTTGCTATAAAAAATAACCCCTAAAGAATTATTCCTTAAGGGTTATCATTATTTATTTTGATTGTTTTTAGAACAATGCAGGATATTTGGAAGGATTAACTTCGCTCATCATCGCATATACTTTTTCATAGATGTCTTCTGCGGAAGGCTTGGAGAAATAGTCGCCATCGGTTCCATATGCCGGACGATGCGCTTTCGCGGCAAGCGTTTGCGGTTTGCTGTCGAGAAAATCATAAGCGTTTTGCGCGTCGATAATCTGCTGAAGGATATAGGCAGAAGCGCCGCCCGGAACATCTTCATCGATCACCAAAAGGCGGTTTGTTTTCATGATGCTTTTGAGGATATCGTGATTGATATCGAAAGGAAGCAAAGATTGCGCATCGATAATTTCACAGTCGATACCGATTTCCATTAATTCTTTCGCCGCCTGTTCAACCAAACGCAATGTCGAGCCATACGAAACCAGTGTGATATCGGTTCCTTCTTTCATTATTTCGACAACGCCGATCGGTGTTCTGAATTCGCCTAAATTCGTCGGCATTTTTTCTTTCAGGCGGTAGCCATTCAGGCATTCGATAACCAAAGCAGGTTCGTCGGTCTGCAATAAAGTATTGTAAAATCCTGCCGCCTTGGTCATGTTTCTTGGAACCAAAACATGGATGCCGCGGATCGCATTGATAATCATTCCCATCGGCGAACCCGAATGCCACACACCTTCAAGCCTGTGGCCGCGCGTCCTGATTATCAACGGCGCTTTTTGCTTTCCGGCGGTTCTGTATTGTAAGGTAGCCAAATCGTCGCTCATGATCTGGATTGCATAAAGCAGGTAATCGAGATATTGGATTTCGGCAATCGGGCGCAGGCCACGCATCGCCAAACCGATTCCCTGTCCGAGAATCGTCGCTTCGCGGATGCCGACATCAGCTACGCGCATTTCACCATATTTTTCCTGCATGCCTTCGAGTCCCTGGTTGACATCGCCGATGTTTCCGGCATCTTCACCAAAAACCAAAGTTTCCGGATATTTGGAAAAAATCGCATCAAAATTGTTACGGATTACCAGGCGCGCATCGACTTCTTCAGCGCTTTCGTCAAATGTCGGCAGCACTTCTTTTACAGAAAAGATATTTTTCTCGGATTCTGAAAATAAGTTGGCACTGAATTTCGGCTGTATCTTTTCGGTATAATCGGTAATCCAATCGGCCAGCTGTTTGCGGCCGTTTTCCTTGGCTACCATTCGTAAAATTTTTCTCGCAGTAGTCAGAATATCTTTGCGGATTGGTTCTTTGATAGCGGCCAGGTCGTTGGCATATTTCTGAATGAAAACTTTGTTAGCGCTTGACGCAGCTATAGTTTCCAATAAATCAGTCAGTTCTTTTTGTTCGTTTTTGAAAGGTTCCAGAAAAGCATTCCATGCCGCTTTTTTTCCTTCAAGCACTTCTTTTTTTACCTCAGCGTCAATAGCATCCATTTCTTCGGCAGTTGCAATACTGTAGGTTTCCATCCACGATTTCATTTGTTTGATGCAATCGAAATCACCTTCCCATTCAAGTCGCTCCGTATTTTTATAGCGTTCGTGCGATCCTGAAGTCGAATGCCCTTGCGGCTGCGTCAGTTCGACCACATGAATCAGGACCGGAACATGCTCTTCGCGTGCAATCTGCGAAGCGCGTTCGTAAGTCGAAATCAGTTCGGCATAATCCCAGCCTTTCACGCGCAGGATTTCATACCCTTTATTATTTTCATCCCTTTGGAAACCGCTTAGGATTTCGGAAATATTTTCTTTGGTAGTCTGGTGTCTCGCATGCACTGAAATACCGTATTCGTCATCCCAGACGCTCATCACCATCGGGATCTGTAAAACCCCGGCAGCATTGATCGCCTCAAAAAACAAACCTTCGGAAGTACTCGCATTCCCGATTGTTCCCCAGGCAACTTCATTCCCGTTGGTGGAAAAATTGGTCGTGTCGATTCCGCCCACATTCCTGTATATTTTTGAGGCCTGCGCCAATCCTACCAATCGCGGCATCTGGCCGGCAGTAGGAGAGATGTCTGCACTTGAATTTTTCTGTTTGGTAAGATCTTTCCACGAGCCGTCTTCTTTCAGACTATGTGTTGCGAAGTGCCCGCCCATTTGCCTTCCGGCCGACATCGGGTC
>DATHGE010000124.1:0-7934 GCA_035317805.1 Flavobacterium sp.
ACGTGATTTTCCTTGACCAATTGCAGCAGTTTTCTTTTGCTTACAACGGTGTGCGACAGGTTTCTTCTGGCGAATTCGCGTTGTTTCGGGCGCACTTTATCCTCGTCGTAAATCTGGTCGAGAAACCAATCGTATAATTCGCGGTGCGGCAGAAACTCGAGCGTACAAAACGAGTGTGAAATCTGCTCGAGGTAATCGCTCTCGCCGTGCGCCCAGTCATACATCGGGTAAATGCACCAACTGTCGCCGGTTCTGTGGTGGTGCTTGTGCAGGATTCGGTACATGATCGGGTCGCGCATGAGCATGTTGGTCGATTTCATGTCGATTTTGGCGCGCAGGATATGCGTTCCTTCTTCGAATTCGCCATTTTTCATGCGTTCGAAAAGATCCAGATTTTCTTCAACGGAACGGTTGCGGAACGGACTGTCGACGCCCGGAGTCGATGGCGTTCCTTTCTGGATGGCCATTGCTTCCGAAGTCTGGCTATCGACGTAAGCCTTTCCTTTTTTGATGAATTCCACCGTCCAGTCGTAAAGCTGCTGGAAATAATCCGAAGCATACAATTCCTGATCCCATTGGTAGCCGAGCCATTGCACATCGCGCTTGATGGAATCTACAAATTCCTGCTCTTCCTTGGCCGGATTCGTATCGTCGAAACGCAGATTCACGGGCGCATTGTAATCGAGACCGAGACCGAAATTCAGCGCAATCGAACTCGCGTGGCCGATGTGTAAATAACCGTTCGGCTCAGGCGGAAAACGGAAGCGCAGTTTGTTTGGCGCAAGGCCGTTCTTCAGATCCTCTTCTATGATTTGCTCGATGAAATTGAGCGACTTCTCTTCGGTTGACATGATTCAAATTTTGAAGCACAAAGTTATGATTTTTGTTGGGATTATGGTTGTTCGAATTTTAGTACTTTTATGGCATAAAAAACTGCAAAATGGGAAACATAAGACTTAAGAATATCCGCACCTTTTCGTATCACGGCTGTCTGGAAGAAGAAAGCAGAATCGGTTCAGAATATGCGATTGATCTCGAAATCAAGACCGATTTGCGCAAATCTTCGGTTTCGGACAAACTCGAAGACACCGTAGATTATGTACTCTTGAATCGCATCGTTGTTGAAGAGATGGCGATCCGTTCGAACTTATTGGAACATGTTGCACATCGTATTTTGACGCGTATTTTCAGGGAAATCCCGGAAGTGTCGCGGATTAATCTGGCGGTTTCGAAAATCAATCCCCCGATTGGCGGTGACGTTGAGGCGGTGACGATTGAGATGGAAGAATATCGGAGTTAGTGTGTTGAATGCCTAGCCCTGATGGAAGCGGCATCCTTTTATGGAATGCAATGGAATAAAAGATACAGCGGACAGCGGGAAAATGCTTCTAATAAATATTTTGATGATTTTATTTTAGGTAAATTTCAGCAGATTGCTTCGCTTCGCTCGCAATGACGCGCATAAAAAAACCTCTCGAATGAGAGGTTTTTAATCAGAGGCATCGAGCGGATTCGAACCGCTGTAGGAGCTTTTGCAGAGCCCAGCCTAGCCGCTCGGCCACGACGCCATTACTGGTTTGGACGGCAAATCTAATAAAATATTTTGAATTTAGGATTTAAATTTTGCATTTATTAGAAAATCACAATTTGTTTAAACCTATGTGTTTTAGAATCAATTCGCTAATGTTTCGTATCAAGCTTATCATAAACCTTATCCATGATTTTTCTTTCCTGTGGAAACCAGCCCTGGGACAATAAAAATATGCCCGAAACAATCAGGACGACACTAATCGCTTTCTTGATGAGGCCGATATTTTTCGGGTTCAATTTGTTTCGGAGTTGTTTCGCGAGCAGTATCTTAAAAATATCCGTGATGAAATAACTCAGGATCACCGAAGTGAAAAAAGTGAACATCCTGGTGGGATCCAATTGCAATTTCGGGCCAACGGTAATCAGGATCGCGAGCCAGAATCCGAGTACGCCGATGTTGATGAAATTGAGGAAAAAACCTTTAAAAAAAAGGTTTAGGTAATTATTCTGGGCCAATACTGCCGGGTCTTCGGGATCGATATTCTTCTTTGGTTTTTTGTTTTTTACGAAAGAGATGATTCCGTAAGTCAGCATCACCAGGCCGCCGAAAATAAACAGCGCCGGGTCGTCCTTAATGCTTTCGATCAAGCGGTAACTGCTGAAATAAGCAATCAGGATAAAGATGATATCGGCCAGGACAACACCAAGATCAAACACTGCGGCCGCCCTGAATCCTTTAACGACACTGGTTTCGAGCAATACGAAAAAAACAGGCCCAATCATAAAGCTGAGAAAGAACCCGAGTGGAATTGCCATTAAAATATCTTCAATCATGGATTGTGCATAGGTGATAACACAAATATAATTTAAAATTTACAATAGACCTCTAAAATTTTAACTATTCGCGGACTTCTTCGATGGTTCCGCCAAGTGTGGTTTTTTTGTTGATTTTAGCGGGTTTTCCGTAGATCGTAATGGTTCCGCCTGCCCTGATTTTAGCATCGACTAATTCGGATGCGTTGACTTTTGCATCGCCGCCCGCATTGATGGTTACGGTCGTCTGTTCGGTTTTCAGGTCTTTCGCACTGACGATTCCGCCTGTAAGGCTTGAGATTTCCTGGTTGGCGGCGCTTCCCGAAAGCGTGACAATTCCGCCAGTGTATGTCTTCACTTTTACTTTCTGCACCTCTAAAGCTACCTTTACTTCGGCGCCTTCCTGTGCAGTAATTTCAATATCGCTTTGTTTAAATGTTTGGCCGCAGCCAACGAAAGAGCCTTCATTGGCGTCGATGCTTTCAATCCTTTTGAAATATAAAACAGCTGAAATATCCTCGCCATCCAAAAGTTTCTTAAGCGCCATCCTGATCTTGAGTTCGCCGTTTTTATTGACGACTTCCACTTCGCTGCTGCGCGATCCTTTAATCTCGATGCGCTCTTCATTAGAAGGAATTAATTCTACAGAAATCCTGTCGAAAACCTTTACCTTATCAAATTCACCAACATTTTTTTTCACTTGTGCAAAAGACAATTGCGTGAATAAAACTATTACTAATCCTATCTTTTTCATCTTCATTTCAATTTTAAAATCCTTTATTCGTTTTTTCTGATGTAATGGAAATCCAACTGTTTTTTAACCAGATCTGCATTCTTCACTTTTACAATCACTTCGTCACCCAATTGCAATAAGGTCTGCGTCGTTGCGCCAACGAGTGCATATTGCTTCTCATCGAAAGTGTAATAATCGTCCTTGATTTCGCGGATGCGGCACATGCCTTCGCATTTATTCTCGACAATCTCCACATAAATTCCCCATTCGGTCACGCCCGAAATCACGCCCAGGAATTCCTGGTCTTTGTGATCCTGCATGTATTTCACCTGCATGTATTTGATACTGTCGCGCTCGGCATTGGTCGCCAAACCTTCCATATTGGAAGCGTGCACGCATTTTTCTTCGTAGACTTCGGCGTCGACCGATTTTCCGCCATCGAGATAATATTGCAAAAGCCGGTGCACCATCACGTCGGGATAACGTCGGATCGGCGAAGTGAAATGCGAATAATAGTCGAATGCGAGTCCGTAATGCCCGATGTTCTCGGTAGAATATTTGGCTTTGCTCATCGTCCGGATCGTCAACGTATCTACAAGATTCTGCTCTTTTTTCCCTACTACATCGGCCAATAAAGTATTCAATGATTTGGAAATATCTGCCTTTGATTTCAGGTTGATGCTGTATCCGAATTTAGAGATAACCGTCTGGAGGTTGAATAATTTGTCTTCATTCGGCTCATCGTGAATCCGGTAAACAAAGGTTTTCTTCTGTTTTCCAATATATTCCGCCACTTTTCTGTTGGCCAGCAGCATGAATTCTTCAATCAGGTGGTTGGCATCTTTCGATTGTTTGAAATACACGCCTGTTGGTTCGCCGTTTTCATCAAGGTTGAATTTCACTTCGACTTTGTCAAACGAAATCGCACCGTTGTTCATTCTTTTCTGGCGTAAAATCTTAGCGAGTTCATCCAGTTTTAAGGTTGCATTTTTGATTTCATCCGAAACCTCGTAAGCGCTTCCCGTGATTGAAATTTCTTCCGGAATCGAATTCCCTTTGGTTTCAATCATATGTTGCGCTTCCTCGTAGGCAAATCTTTGGTCGGAATAAATCACCGTCCTTCCAAACCATTGGCTCGAAACCTGCGCGTTCTCTGAAATTTCAAAAATGGCAGAAAACGTATATTTTTCCTCATTCGGACGCAAGGAACAGGCAAAATTAGACAACACTTCAGGAAGCATCGGAACCACGCGGTCTACCAGGTAAACCGAAGTTCCGCGGTCATACGCTTCATTATCCAGGATTGTCCCTTCCTGCAGGTAATACGAAACATCGGCAATATGGATCCCGATTTCATAGTTTCCGTTGTCGAGTTTTTTGAACGAAAGCGCATCATCAAAATCCTTCGCATCTTTAGGATCTATCGTAAAAGTCAGCGTATCTCGCATGTCGCGGCGGTTGGCGATTTCACTTTCCTGGATGGAAGTGTCTAATTTTTGCGCGAAGACTTCCACCTCAACAGGGAAATCGTAAGGCAGTCCGTATTCGGCTAAAATTGCATGGATTTCTGTATCGTGCTCGCCCGGTTTCCCTAAAACTTTAATGACAGATCCAAACGGACTGTCGGCTTTTTTAGGCCAGTCTTCTATTTTTACAATGACTACATCGCCGTTTTCTGCGTCGCCGATTTTGTCTTTCGGGATAAAAATATCGGTATACATCTTGGCGTTGGCCGTAGAAACGAATGCGAAGTTTTTCTGGATGTCGATTACGCCAACAAATTCATCTTTCTTCCTTTCTAAAACCTCGATCACTTCTCCTTCGGGGCGTTTTCCCTTGCGGCGGTTGTATACGTAGACTTTGACTTTATCGCCGTCCAGGGCTCGGTTTAGATTCGGGTTTGGGATGAACACATCTTCTTCAAATTCCGGGCAGATGAAATAGGCGGTCTTACGACTTGTCATATCGATCGTGCCTTCGTAATAATCCTGGCTGATGGCTTTGATCAGGTATTTTCCGGGTTCTGTCTCGATGATTTTTTTGGAAGCGGCAAGTATTTTTAAATCGTGTATGATTTCGTTGCGGCTTTTGGTATCGTCAACTTCTAAAATAGCGGCAATCTGTTTATAGTTGAAAGCTTTATTAGCGTTCTGTGATAGTATTTTTGTTATTTTATCTGAGAAATCCTTCTCTTTTTTTCCAAATTTTTTTGGCTTTTTACTCATAGTTCTTTTCTTAAAAGGCGAAAATTACGAATAAGAATCAAGATAACAGAATTAACATTTAACATTTATAGAAAATATAACTTTCCTCAGCGCAGGCATTCTATAGCCCGGAATAGGATTTTATCGCTTAACTTTACGATTATACAAAACCACATGCAAGAATTTGTCGTTGCCGCCATATTTAATTACACACACGAAATCATGGTCCTGAAGCACCGTCTCGATCAGGAAGGCATCGCCTATTTTTTCGAGAATGAGACGACCGCTTCTGTAGCGCCGATGTATACGATCGCTTTTGGCGGCATTCGGTTGAAAGTCCATCCAAACGATCTCAGCACCGTGAAGTCAATCCTTGACGAATTAAACGACCAGACCAATCTGACCATTGTCTAAACGGAATAGTTTTCAACAACTATTAAAAACAACAAAAAGAAAAATTTAAATTAAATTAATTTTTAATGGTTATTATAGCGTGTTAATAGCCGGCATAAATTAATTTTTAAAGTAGGTTTTTATAAGTTTTACATTGTTATAACAATTTGTTAACATAATAATGTAAAGTCAAAACGTTCATTTTGAAACGATTTCCGAATTTCATCAACAACTGTTAATAATTAAAAATGAATGGAATTTGTAGATAACTCTGCTTGTCGTTTTCTGTTAACAAACCACCATTCTCTCTTGATAACTATTCTAAAAATTCACCAAACTTTATTTGTTTTTCCGGTTCGGGTTTTGGATTACAATTTTGTTCGATACAAACAAGAAATACTTCTGAAATTCTATCTTAAGTTATAAACATTTTATGTTAATTTAAAGTTAACTGATTATCAGCTAATTGCAAAAAACTTTCAACAAGGCATTATTTTAACAATTAAACTGAAAGAATTTCATCATTTTCTAAAAACAAATACATTATTAAAGATTGTCTCCAAAACCCGTTTAACTAACGGCTTCATTCCAATTGCTTTGCGTAAATTTGTGCACACAACAAAATCACAACCATGACACGAGCGTAGCGACTGCATGAGACCTTTTTAAAATTAATAAATAAAATCGAATGAAAATCTCCATCGGAAACGACCACGCCGGCCCGGATTATAAAAAAGCGATCGTCGCCATGCTCCAATCAAAAGGACACGAAATCACCAATTACGGAACCGATACCACCGACAGCGTCGACTATCCTGATTTCGGCCATCCGGTCGCCATTGATGTCGCCAACGGCACTTCCGAATTCGGAATCACCATCTGTGGCAGCGGCAACGGCATCGCGATAACCGTCAACAGACACGCCGGAATCCGCGCGGCCTTATGCTGGACCAAAGAAATCGCAACACTCGCGCGCCAGCACAACAACGCCAATATCATCAGCATTCCGGCGCGTTTCACCTCGATCCCGCAAGCGGTAGAAATGGTAGACGCTTTCCTCAAAACTGCTTTCGAAGGCGGCCGCCACGCCACGCGCGTCGATAAAATAGAATGTAAGTAAAATGGCACACGACCACAATCACAGCCACCACCACCATGAGATCACCGGAAAGAACCTTTCGGTTTCCATTTTTCTCAATATCGGGATTACAGTTGCGCAGATTGTGGGCGGATTCATTTCCGGAAGCCTATCGCTGATTTCAGATGCGCTGCACAATTTCAGCGATGTGTTGTCGTTGATTTTCAGTCTCGTCGCGCACAACCTATCGAAGAAAAAAGCGACGACTTCATACACTTTTGGTTACAAACGAGCGGAATTGATTGCGGCTTTCGTCAATTCTGCCACCTTAATCATCGTTGCCATTTTCCTGATTTACGAAGCGATCGAACGGTTTTCAAATCCGATCGCCATCGGTTCCGGCCTGGTCATCTGGCTTTCGATACTCGGAATCGCATTCAACGGTTTTTCTACCTTATTATTAAAGAAAGACGCCGGCCACAATTCCAACATGAGATCGGCCTATCTGCATCTGCTCACTGATACGATGGCTTCCGTGGCGGTGTTGATCGGCGGAATTCTGATGAAATATTACCAATGGTTCTGGATCGACAGCGCCATCACTTTTGCCATCGCAGTCTACCTGATTTTCATGGGTTTCGGTCTGCTCAAATCGACCACGAAAATGCTGATGCTTTTCACACCCGAAAATCTCGACATCGCCGAAATCGTCAAAAAAATCCACACGGTCACTGGAAAAAACCAACTGCACCATATCCATCTGTGGAATCTTAACGACAACGAGCTCCATTTCGAGGCACATCTCGAATGCTCCGAAAACATCACCATCACCGAGTTCAACGCCATCGCAAACGAAATCAAGGAAGTATTGCACCACGATTTTCACATTAATCACTGCACAATCCAGCCCGAATTCGGCAAAACATGCTCGAAAGAATTCATCGTCCAGGATTAACGTCATTGCGGGGAACGAAGCAATCTTCCACAATCTTCCTAAGTTTTTTTAGTACCATTTCCGGCTGTCCGCTGCAAGCTTTTCCAAAAAATGCTATTTTTGGCACAATAAAAACCAGCTTCTGTTAGTCGCTGCTTTTCATTGGCAAAAATTACCCTTTTTAAGAAAAAGGCTTTTCGCTTCCATCCGGGGTAAACCCGTAAATCAAACACCGTAAATTACAAATGA
>DATHGE010000125.1:0-2089 GCA_035317805.1 Flavobacterium sp.
CGGAAATTTTGTCACAATCGCATCCAGCGGCTCGTTTCCTTTCCTGAGCTCGATTTTCGGAGTAGCGGACTTGCCTTCATAACCCATGAGCAAACGGTTTCCGGAAGCCTGAGCAGGTTTGTATGCCTTAAATTTCGGAACTTCCTTAAACAGTTCCAATTCATACAATGTATCATTCGGAATGGTGATGTATTGTTTCTGGAAACCGATTTTCTCAGTTTTCGGATTGAATTTATAATTGCTGTTCACATCTTTCAGCCCGACCAAAAGGTACTTGCCGGCCTTTAAGTTTTCCAGCTTGAAAGTCTTTGCGCTGTCCATTGTGGTGGTCACGTAACGCGGATTTTGCTTATAGATGACGGAATCGTTGAATTTCTCGTCAACTTCATACAGCATGACCGTTACTGAAGACTCTGTTTTTTTATCATAAGCGTCTTTGATGGTACCGCTAAGTGCAAGGGAATCAATATAAGCTCCTGTTGAAAAGATGTATTTGAATTGGCTGTAAGGGATGCTCTCGTTATTATCTTCAATACTCTGTCCGAAATTAAAGCTATACGTCGTGTTCGGCTGCAAAGTGTCGTTGATCTTTATCGTAATGTATTTGCTCGCGTTTGTAGGTGTGATGATCGGCGCGGTATTCATCGGTGGGGAAATGACCAATTGCTTGTTGACATTCTTGAGCTTGATATACTCGTCAAAAGTAATTTTGATGGTTTTGCCCGTAAAATTGGTGGTGTAGTTTTTCGGAACGCTTGATTTTAATACCGGCGCAATGGTATCTTTTAAGCCGCCAGTGATTGTTCCTCTTTTGGCACAGCCGACTATAACGACAGCCAAAACCAGGCAGCAATATCTCAATTGTTTTTTAAACATGCAGGAGTCATTTTTTCAACACACAAAATAACGATTATATTTACTTTAATAGAAACATTTTAATGAATTATTAGCAGCCATTTGTATCCGCTAATTATTTTGGATTTGATACGAACCGCTTTTGTAATAGTAAATATTCTAATTGATTGAAAAACAAAATGTTATTTTTTATTAGTACTTAATTACACTATTTAATATTTTCTAAGAATGCGACATGGCCATACAGACAATACTAATTTTTGCACCCGGAATTTTGAGCAATGTACGGCTACAGGCTTCCAATGTCGAACCCGTAGTGAGCACATCAATGAGCAGATAATGTTTGTTCCAATCCCTTTCTGTAAAAATGACATCAAAAATTTCCTGTTTGCCAACTTCCGAACGGCCCAATAAATTTTTGCGTGTCTGTGTTTTTGAATAGATTTTCCGTACCAGCAAATCCTCTTTGTAAAAGATATTGAGGTTTTCGGATAGCGCCCGTCCGAAAGTCGTAACTTGGTTATAGCCTCTTTCCCGCAACTTCTTCGGATGCAACGGAACAGGAATAATGGTATCAAAAGTTTTTATGATTTCGAGCGGTTGCAGGTCGGCGGCATACCAGTTTCCGATAACGGTCCCGATTTCCTCATTGTGCCTGTACTTGAGGTTATGTATCAATTCCTGCACCATGCCTTTCTTATGGAAATAAAGGAATGCCGCAGCGAATTCTACCGGAATTTTGCCGTAGAATTTCACCATCGCCTCGTTTTCGGGATCCAGGTGGTGGCTTGTTTTTGGGATTTCATGGCGACAGTTGGTGCAGATTACATTTTCATCCGTCAGCAAAAAGGCGTCGCAACCAGCGCAAACCTTTGGAAAGAAGAGATTTATAAGAGAATTAAACATCTGAATGGCGTATATTTTATAAAAATAATAAAAATGTAGGTACTGTTTAAATAAGTAAGCAAATTGTTTACAATTTTATATTTTTGCACCACTATGGCAAAACAAGAAGATTTATTTAAGAATGTGGTTTCGCATGCAAAGGAGTACGGATTCATTTTTCCGTCGAGCGAAGTCTACGATGGCCTCAGCGCTGTTTATGATTATGCCCAGAATGGTGTAGAATTAAAGAAAAATATTCGCGAATACTGGTGGAAAGCGATGGTGCAGATGCATGAGAATATCGTTGGCCTCGATGTTGCGATCCTGATGCACCCGACAACATGGAAAG
>DATHGE010000126.1:0-2021 GCA_035317805.1 Flavobacterium sp.
TGCCGCCATATGCTGTGCGAGTTCTTCGGGTGTCAGCAGCGAATTATTGGAGAGGTGCGAATCCCTGAGATGGAAACGCACGGCGGGCAGCAATCCGCCCCTTGAATGCATGACGAGCCGGAAATCTTTACTGTTTTCCGAAACCTGAAAAGAAAGCCTGCCTTCCAAATCGGCGGAAAAAGTCCCGTTATACCGCGACAGCGTCCGGATGGCATCTATGGCTGTCAGTGAAGAGCCTTTGAGTGCAACAGCGTGATTGCAACGCAGTGCGAGCTTGGCGGGCGGATAGGGTGAATCGTAATATCTTGGGATTTTGCCTTCGTTGCGTTTGGGCCAATGGTGCCCGGTGCAGATGATTACATGATCGAATATAAGGATTTCAAGTTCGGAAAGTTTGACCCATACCTGCTTCAGCTTGTGCTGATCGGCGATATCGGTAACATTGCTTTCGGGATGCAACCTTGTGACGATGCCTGCCTTTTCGGCTTTTTCGCACAGCAGGTCGAACTGCGCCGAAAGGTATTGGCCAAAAAGCAGCCGCGGCAATACCTTGTAATCGTTGAAGTGGCTTCTGTTGATGTGGAAATGTTCGAGCGTTTCTTCGGGAAGCGTCTGCAGCCATGTTTCTACGGAAGTGACCAGTTCCGGAATCTCATTGGCGGACACATTGGTGATGTGTTCGTCATTGGCGCCTTCGACACTGTAGGGCATTCCGGCGCCAAATTGCCGCTTTCTTTCAAAAATGTCGATTTCAAAATCGGACTGCCCGGATTCTATAAACCGCTTGTACATAAATAAGCCGCTGGGGCCGCCGCCGAGTATGGCGATGCGTGTTTTGGTTTTTCCGATCTTCATCTTTAGGTTTTGCGGTTTGTCTGATGCATGTCTGTAAATTTAAAAAAATGGCGCTTTCCTCCTTTACATGATTTCGTGTTTGAAATTATAAATAAGGCAACCGCCCTGAAGTATAACAATAACGAATTCCATTTGCATGTATTAACCAAAGATAAGCTGGTTTCGGAACACCTGAAACTTTACTTATTAAAAAAGCATTTATTTTTTTGGAATGATACGGTTATGAAATAATTAATTTAAGTCACTAGTAATTAGAATATTATAACTTTTTATTAATGAACACTTAGCCTTTAAATCGCGATTTGTCAACATTGCAATACTACATTTGATTCGTTAAAGAGATCAACCCTGCAGGTAATTTTCATTAATAAAATAAAGACATTCAATCAACCTAAAATTACTAATCATGTTTAAAAAACACTTTTTCTTAGCTTTAGCTTTCATGGCTTTGTCGGGATTTGCTTTTGGAAACAATGCAAATCCAAACAATTCGGCAAAGACCAGTTTATGGCCTAATCTCCATGCCTTCGAAATCCCTTATGTGCTCCCGGCTATCGTCGACTGTTCGGGTGGCGGGGCGGAAACTTTCTCTAATCTGGGCAGCAGCTCAAGCGCCTACGCTACAAGAACCTGGACGGGCAACAATAGCGTGGCATGGTCGGCTACGGATGCCAGGACTGACCAGGATTTAAATGGCGATGCCATCGCCTTACGCACCAGTACCCTGAAAAACACTTCGGTTGTTTCGGGCGGCATCGGGACATTGTCCTTTAATTATCAAAGGGTTTTTACAGGAAACTCTACCCTGAAGGTTTACGTGAACGGCGTACAATACGGCGGAGACATTACGGTTTCGGCCACTACGACCACCGTTTATTCCCAAGCGATCAATGTGGCCGGAAATGTAACCATCGAGATTAAGAACAGCCTGAACCGTACGATCGTTGACGACGTAACATGGAGTTGCTATTCGGCTCCGGTGACAGGCCCTGAACTCCAATTGGCCGACGCTTCAGGCACCAACAGCAACTGTGGCGCTTTGGCAATCGATTTTGGTTCACAGCCTACAGGTGTTTCTTTCGACCAGATCTTTACCATAAAAAACACGGGTACATCAGCACTTGCCGTTTCCTCTTTGGCCCTGAGCAATGCGGTTGATTTTTCTA
>DATHGE010000127.1:0-5638 GCA_035317805.1 Flavobacterium sp.
AACCCTTATGCTCCAAAATCACCACTGGATTCGGGTCGTAATAAGCGGCTTTGAGTAAGCCTTTCAAATCGGCGCCATTGCTCGGATAAGCAATCTTTATCCCACGGATATTCGTCAAAACGCTTTCCACCGAAGAAGAATGATACGGCCCGCCCGAGCCATAAGCGCCAATCGGAACGCGCAAAATCATGCTCACGGGCCATTTGCCATTCGACAAATAACACGAGCGGCTGACTTCGGTAAACAATTGGTTCAGGCCGGGCCAAATGTAATCGGCGAACTGAACCTCAACGATCGGCTTCAAACCGACAGCCGACATTCCGACCGTCGAACCGACGATAAAAGCTTCCTGGATCGGTGTGTTGAACACGCGGTCGTCGCCGAATTTCTGCGCCAGTGTCGCCGCTTCACGGAATACGCCGCCCAATCTTCCGCCAACATCCTGGCCATATAAAAGACACTCCTTATTTTCTTTCATCAATTCCTCGACTGCGAATAACGCGCAATCGACCATGACGACTTTATCTTCTCTCGCTGGATTGCGTTCCCCTTTTTCTTCCGTAATCGGCGTCGGGGCGAAATCATGCGTGAACAAATCCTCAGGTTTCGGATCTTCGGCCTGCAAAGCCTTATCGTAATCGGCCTGCACTTTGGAAACAGCAGTCCGGTTTATTTTTTCGATCTCTGCAGAAGTAAAACCGGCATCCAAAAGTTGTTGTTTCAAAACCGGATACGGATCTCTTGATTGCGCTTCTTCCAAATCGTCACGGTACCATTCCATTCGGACACCCGAAGTATGGTGGTTCAATAGCGGTACTTTCGCGTGTACCAAAAACGGCCGTCTTTCGGTACGGATGGTTTTCAAAACCTTTTGGATCGTCAGATAACTTTCGGTAAAATCGGCGCCGTCAATCGAAATCGCTTCGATTCCGTGAAAACCTTTCGCATATTCGAAGGCATTCTGCGCCCGGGTTTCCTTCGCATTCGCCGAAATGTCCCAACCGTTATCCTGCACCAGATACAGAATGGGCAATTGCTTGAGCGCCGCCATCTGGAATGCTTCTGCAATTTCGCCTTCGGTTACCGACGCATCGCCAAGCGAACAAATCACAACCGGCAAATCCTTCAGATCATCCTGGATCCCGACATTTTCCTTATACCAGAATCCCATGGCCGCGCCTGTTGCCGGAATCGCCTGCATGCCCGTAGCGGAACTTTGATGTGGAATTTTAGGTTTGTCCGCATCGCGCAAACTCGGATGGCAATAATACGTCCTTCCACCCGAAAACGGATCATCCTTTTTCGCCATCAGCTGCAGCATCAGATCATACGGCTGCATCCCGATCCCGAGCATCATCGCATCATCGCGATAATACGGAAATGCATAATCCTGCGGCAGCAACTGCATCGCCGTCGCAATCTGGATCGCCTCATGCCCGCGCGAAGTTGCATGCACGTATTTGGAAACCACTTTGAAGTTCTCCTCATACAATTCTGCCATCGCCTTGGCAGTCGCCATTGTCGCGAATGCCTTTTCTAAAATGATTTTATTCAATGTTTTTTCTAACAATTCCATTTTTTTTATTTTGGCAGACGATTCCAGCTATCGCCTCTATCTTTTTCGTTCCTCAAAAGGATGCCGGCTCTATCTGGGCTGCACTTTACGTTCAATAATTAAAATTTCGTTTACCTAATTTAAAAATACCTGAAGTCCACTAGGCTTGTACCTCCGAATTCAAACTCACGGGCACAATCCATCCAAATTTATCGTCCATTTTCTGCACTTTGATCTTATTCAGGGTTTCCTTGATTTCCTCCGAAACCGGGTTTTCCTTCGGCAGCACAATCGAAAAATCCATATTCCCGATTTCTTCCACCATCGCAATCCCGACTGCGGTTCCAACCCCGAAAGCTTCTTCCAGTTTCCCATCTGCGGAAGCGTTCCTGACTTCGGTCATCGTAATCGGGCGTTCCTGGACGTCATAGCCTTTGTCTTTCAGCAATTCGATCACACTCATTCTCGTAATGCCCGCAAGCACCGATCCGTTCAGGTTTGGCGTCACAAATTTCCCGTCAATCTTAAAGAAGATATTCATCGTGCCCACTTCCTGAATGTATTCAAAATTTTGCGCATCGAGCCACAACACCTGATCATAACCTTTGGCCTTTGCAAATTCCGTCGGACGGATCGCCGCAGCATAATTCCCTGCCGCTTTCGCTTCGCCTGTCCCGCCATTTACGGCGCGCACATATTTGGTTTCGGCATACAATCTGATCGGTTTGCTGAAAAACGGTCCGGCCGGAGAAGCCAT
Source organism: Flavobacterium sp. (assembly GCA_035317805.1). Lineage (GTDB taxonomy): Bacteria > Bacteroidota > Bacteroidia > Flavobacteriales > Flavobacteriaceae > Flavobacterium. Next base: position 2,313 of record DATHGE010000127.1, read on the forward strand.
GATAATGAACTTGTATTTCGTCGCCGCACGCATCCCGATAAAAGCCTCATCAGCATACATAAACGGGCGCAGATACAACGCACTTCCTTCGTTTTTCGGAATCCGGTTGTGCTCAATCGCGACGAGTTTTTTCAATCCTTCCACAAACAAATCTTCCGGAAACGCAGGCATTCCCATACGATCCGCGCTAAAATTCAGACGCTTGGCATTTTGCTCCGGACGGAACAATAGCGGTGTTTCGTCTTTGCCTAAAGTCGCTTTCAATCCTTCGAAAATCGCCTGCCCGTAGTGCAAAGCCATTGCCGCAGGATGCGTCGGGATCAATCCCATCGGCTCGATTCTCGGATTATTCCATTGCCCGTTTTCATAATCGCAGATAAACATGTGGTCGGTAAAAACGATTCCCATCGCAATGTTGTTGATGTCTACTTCGCTCGCTCTTGAGGTTTCGACTTTATTCTCTTTAATGTTGTAAGACATAATTTTATATTTTGTGCAATCAGATTGCGGTATTGATATCAAATTGTTCCAGATAATCGCCCACTTTCCGAAGGAACGATCCGCCTAAAAATCCGTCAACGACGCGATGGTCAAAAGACAACGACAGGTACATCATGCTTCGTATCGCGATTTCGTCGCCTGTTGCAGTCGAAATGACTTCGGGGCGTTTCTTGATGATTCCCAAAGCCAGGATTGCGACTTCAGGCTGGTTGATGATTGGCGTTCCCATCAAACTTCCGAAAGTCCCGACATTGGAAATCGTGAAGGTGCTTCCCTGAACTTCGTCGGGTTTAAGTTTATTATTTCGGGAACTTTCGGCCAAATGATTGACGCTTCTTGCCAATTCCAACAAACTTTTTTCATTGGCATTTCTGACAACAGGAACAATTAAATTTCCGCTCGGAAGCGCCGTCGCCATTCCGATATTGATATCCGAATGAACGATGATATTTTTCCCGTCGACAGAGACATTGATCATCGGAAAATCGACAATCGCCTTCGCAACCGCGTCGACAAAAATCGGCGTGAATGTCAGTTTTTCATTGTGTTTTTGAGCGAACTTGTCTTTGTTTTCATTGCGCCAATTGACCAGATTCGTCACATCGACTTCAATATATGAAGTCACATGCGGCGAAGTCTGTTTGGAATAGACCATATGGTCGGCGATCATTTTACGCATGCGGTCCATTTCGACGATGCGGTCTTTGCCTTCGACGAAATTGATGACCGGTTTCGGATAAGTCGAATCTTGACTCTTGGTTCTTGACTCTTCTCTCCTCAACGGATATTTCCGATTCTTTAAATAATTGAAAATGTCGCTTTTCCGGATTCTTCCTTCAGCGCCTGATCCCGGAATACTTTGCACTTCTTCCAAAGACAGATTTTCCTTTTGGGCAATGGAGATAATCAATGGCGAAAGAAACGCGTCAGGATTGGATTTAGCTTGTAATTTCACCTCAACTCCTTTCGCTTCCAGAATTTTAGAGCTCACTTCTTGGCTCTTGCTTCTTGCTTCTTCCGTTTTTCCAATCGTGATTTTCTTTCCAGTAGTATTCTCATCAGAATCAATCAACGCCAAAACTTCCCCAACTTTCACAATATCGTTCTTTCCAAAGCGGATTTCGGTAATCACGCCACGCACCGGCGACGGCACTTCGCTGTCGACTTTATCGGTCGCCACTTCTAAAATTGTCTCTTCGGCATCGACCGCATCACCGACATTTTTGAGCCAGTTGATGATCGTTGCTTCGGAGATGCTTTCGCCCATTTTGGGCATTTTAAATTCAATTATCGGCATGTTTATTTTTTTGCCACGAATTGCACGAATTTTCGCGAATTCGGTTGGATTATTTCTTTTTAAATTCTTCTAGTGTTTTGTAAAACGCTTCTTGTGTCGGGCGGTTTTTTGGAATTTCACGCAACGGCTCGACGGCTTTGAGCGTTTCATATAATTCTTTGGGTAACTTCTGGTACAATTCGGTGCCTTTGGTTTTCCATTCGATCATGTCGTCGCTGATGTCTTTTACGATTACAGCCGGATTTCCGACGACCATTTTGCGGTTTGGGATTTGCATGCCGGCTTTGATGAAAGTTAAAGCGCCAACGATACATTCGTCACCTAAAACCGCGTCGTCCATGATAACGGCATTCATTCCGACCAGACAATTCCTGCCGATATTTGCGCCGTGGATAATGGCTCCGTGGCCGATGTGCGCGCTTTCTTTCAAAGTAATATTCTTTCCCGGAAACATATGGATCGTACAGTTTTCCTGGATATTGCAGCCGTCTTCAATGACAATCCCGCCCCAGTCACCACGGATTGCCGCGCCAGGTCCGACATAAACATCTTTGCCGATAATCACATTGCCAGTAACGGCAGCCTGCGGATGGATGAAGCTGCTTTCGTCGATGACGGGAATGAATCCTTTGAATTCGTAAACCATTTTATTTTAGATATGCCCATCGGTACCGCAAACCGATGCTCGTGATTATTTAAATTTCTTTAGTGTTTCTTTTGTGAAATCAGACAAAACCAATCTTCCGCTGATGGCGGCGCGTTCTGCCAGTAAATTGTCCCAATCGTCGGTGCCTTTCCAGAAAATTTTCTTCATTTCGGTCATCGCTTCGGGATTGTAGGTGCACAGATGTTTAGCAAATGCCGCTATTGCCACATCCATTTCTTCGATACTTTCGTACACATTAGCGAATAATCCTTTGCTTCTCGCCCATTCGGCTTCGTAAAAATTATTGGCATCGATGGCGATTTGCGACATCGCAGAAACGCCCATTTTTCTTTCTATTGCCGGAGAAACCACAAACGGCCCGATTCCGACGTTGAGTTCGCTGAGTTTGATGGAAGCGAATTTTGTCGCCATACAATAATCGGTCGCTGCTGCGATTCCGACGCCGCCACCGACGGTTTTCCCCTGGATTCTTCCGATGATGAATTTCGGGCATTTGCGCATCGCGTTGATCACGTTGGCGAATCCGGAGAAGAATGTTTTCCCGGTTTCGGCGTCGTTGATGGAAACGAGTTCCTTAAAACTCGCTCCGGCGCAAAAAGTGCGGTCGCCGCCGGATTTGAGGATAATCACTTTCACATCGGCGCTGTTTCCCGCTTCTATGATGGTTTGCGCCAATAGTGCGAGGATATTTCCGGGCAGTGAATTTTGTTCGGGATGAAAAAATTCGATGGTGGATATTCCGTTTTCGGTATTTTGTTTTACGTACGCGTCTGTTGTAACCATTTGTTTTGTTTTACCGCAAAGTTTGCAAAGGTTTTCGCAAAGTCCGCTAAGTTGTTATTATCGTTATTCCTAGCCCTG
>DATHGE010000128.1:0-10273 GCA_035317805.1 Flavobacterium sp.
TTGCACTGGTATTTTGTCTTCTGCCAATGGCGGTGGATTGGGTAATCAAGGCGTACTTGTAGCCACACCCGGAGCCGCAGGAGCCGGGGGAACCGGAGGAACATTCAATGGAGGAAATGGATCTATAGGTGTCAACACCAACAATGCTGCCGGTGGCGGTGGCGGTGGTGGCGGTGGCGCCAGTACAACACAGGCTGGTGGAAATGCCGCGCTTAAAGTTGGTGGAACTGGTGGAACTGTAGGTGGTGGAAACGGAGCCAATGGGGCTTCAGGAGCCAACGGGACGGCCGGCGCAGCAATAGGCGGCGGCGGATCTGGCGGGCACAGGACAACGGCTGCAGGTAATGCCAGGGGTGGTGACGGAGCCGGGGGTCAGGTCAGACTTACTTTCACATTGCTTCCTTGCCCTACGCCAAACCCGGCCAATACATTTGTATTGGGCACACCGACATCAACATCCCTTCCGGCAAGTTTTAGCGGAACAGCGAGCAATTATCTTGTTGTTAGTTCACTTACAAATACTCCGCCTTCACAACCGGTGAATGGCATTACCTATTCTGCTGCAAATATTGCCACGCTTGGCACCGGATTTACATTTGTGCAAAGCAGTACGGCGACCACTATTGCAGGAACCGGGCTGGTCGGAAACACGAGATACTATTATTTCATTTATGCCTATAACGATGGCGTTTGTTTGGGCGGGCCACTTTACAACACTGCAGGTCCATTGACAGGAAATGGCGTGACTTGTTCTGCAGTGCCGAATTCAGTAGCAACTTCCGGAGTCGGCACCAATGCTTTTACCTTAAACTGGACTGCACCTTCGGGAGGAACAGAGGCAGCCGTAACTTATACCGTTCAGGTAACCACAAATGCGGCCTATACGGCAAATATTGCAGGTTCGCCGTTTACAATTGCAGCGCCAACTTCAACGTTAAACCTTACGGGACTCACGACCGGCGCAACCTATTACTACCGGATATTGGCCAGCAATGGTTGTTCGAGCAGTTATGTTACCGGAACTGTGACGCTTTCGACAGGCACCTATTGTACTTCAACATCTACAGGTACATTTGCCTACATCGATAACTTCACGACTACAGGTGGAATCTCCAATATCAACAATACCACCGTACTTTCAACAGGCGGTTATGGAGACTATTCAGCAACCCTTTCTGCAAGCCAGCTCGCCGGCCAACCAATCAATTTTTCTTCTTCCTATACCGGCGGTACCCACGGTTTTGCCATATGGATTGACTGGAACAGCGATAATGATTTTGCAGACGCTGGCGAGAGTGTTTATACATCCGGCAGCTATAACAATTCAGACAGCAGCAGTTTTACTGTTCCAACCGGAACGCCTGCAGGAAATCACAGGATGCGGATCCGTGCAAACTATAACAGTACTACTCCGGCCGCATGCGGGGCAATTACAAATGGAGAAACAGAGGATTATACCTTTATCGTAGCGGCACCGTTACCATGCCCGACCTATCCGACATCACTGAGCACAACGGCTTTGTCGGCAACAACGGCAACACTAAACTGGGGCGCTCCGGCTCCGGCTCCGGCAAACGGATACGAATATTATGTCAGTACGAGTCCGACTACGCCAACTGCCGCAGCAACACCTTGGGGAAGCGTAAGCGCAGGAATTACCTCTGCAAATATCACAGGATTGTTAGCAAATACGACGTATTATTTCTGGGTACGTTCCAATTGCAATGGCACAGATAAAGGTTTTTGGGTGGGATACGGTACTTTCTACACTGCCTTTTGCAATGCCGGATCGACCAACACAATTTCATTTATTAAAAATTTTGCTACAACCGGAGGAATTACGAATATCACAAACAACAATAGCGGGCTTTCTGCCGGTGGCTATGGTAATTTCACAGCAATGTCAGCCAGCCAGCAACCTTATTCTTCCGTGAATTTTTCTACAAATTTCAATGGTGAAGATTTTGGATTCAACATATGGATCGACTTTAATGACGATTTGGATTTCAACGATTCGGGCGAAAAAGTATATGGCTCAGGGGCCTACGTCTTTGGAACTACCGGAAGTTTTGGCATCCCGGGAAATGCTCCTGTCGGATCACACCGGATGAGAATCCGCGGCGATTTTTTCTCAACGAACCCTACTGCTTGCGGTAGCATCACCGACGGGGAAACAGAAGATTATACCTTTACAGTTGTGGCCTTAGCTTGTGGCGGAAACCCAACAAATCTGCCAGCAACAGGAATTACATTGACAGCAGCCACCATAAACTGGACAGCACCAGCTTCTCCGCCGGCCAACGGCTACCAATACATTTACTCCACTTCGGGAACCATACCGGGATATGCGACAGCACCAACGGCAACAACCCTTTCAACGAATGCCGGATTAACCGGATTGGCTTCAGGGACAACATACACCGTATGGGTAAGATCCGATTGTGGCGGCAATTATGGTGTTTGGATTGGTCCGTTGACTTTCACTACTGCGGTGGCGCCTCCTGTAACAACCAATGCCACCATCTGCCAGGGCGCTGCGGGAAGCATCAGCGGAACTGCAAGCTGTACAGCCCAGACCAATCTTGGCAATACAATCAGCGGTTCCTGGGACGCTACTTCGGATCCGAGGGCGGTGCGTCCTTTGATCTTTATCGCGAACTCGCCGACCTGCCAGTTTGATACGGGCGGCCTGACTTCCAATTATACGGCATTGAATTTTACCGTCAGCGTTACCGGAAGTTACAGCTTTACAATGCCGAACGTGACTGCTTATGATGCGATGGGCTATATTGTAATTCCGCCATTTACCCCCGGAAACTGCGCAAGCGGCACCTGGATTGTTGGTGATGACGATAGCGGCGCCACACTTTTCGAACCTTTGATGACGGCTACTTTAACGATGGGCACCATATATACGTTGTATACAACACTATATTCAGGATCGGATATCGCGTTAACCAATAACTATCAATGGAATGTTACCGGACCCGGCAATATTATGGGTTTAACTGCCGGAGCATTACAATGGTATACTGCGGCTTCTGGCGGATCACCTATCGCTACGGGATCATCTTTCAATCCGATAGGAATTCCCGGGTCGGGATTAAGCAATACCAATACACCGGGAACGACGACTTTTTACGCAGCCTGTTCCGGCTCCCCATCGATCAGGACGGCTACGGACTATATCATTACCGGACCAACTTCCGTCCTTTCAGGAAGCGGCGGCACCTGTTCGCCCGGAGGAACAACAATGACCGTTAATTTTACCGGTACGGCGCCATGGACTTTTACCTATAGCGACGGAGTAACACCGGTAACAGTCACCACTTCTTTGAACCCATATACTTTTATAGTGACGCCTGCTGTCCCTACAACATACACCATTACTGCGCTGAACGACGTGAATTGTACCGCTGTGGCCGCAAACAGAACCGGTAACGGAACCGTGACTGCAAAAACCTGGAACGGATCGGCCAGCGCAAACTGGAACAATGCAGCGAACTGGACGCCTGCGAGTGTTCCAACTGCTTCCGATTGTGTTGTGGTTCCGAATATGGGTGCCGGCAATACGCCTTTAATTTCAGGTGCATCTTATGCCGCTTATGCCTACAATCTGACCATCCTTAATGGAGGAATATTGCAGGTCAATTCGACCAATAGCATTACGGTAACGGATGTTGTTGCTGTAAATACCGGCGGGCAATTCCTGATAAAAGATTCTGCCAGCCTTATCCAGGTGAATAATGTAGCGAATACGGGAATCATTAACATGGAACGCATCACAACACCAATGTACCGTTACGATTATACGTATTGGGGTTCGCCGCTGACTTTGGCATCCAACTTCACTTTGGGCGGCATATCGCCAAATACGCAGCCCGATAAATACTATAGTTGGATACCATTCGTAGGTTCCAGTTTCGGGACATGGCAGCAGGAAAGTGCGGCAACCATCATGGATCCGCGCAAAGGATACATTATCAGGGCGCCGCAGACTTACTCTATACTTCCATCGGTAAAGGTCCCTTATACAGCCAATTTTATCGGAACGCCAAACAACGGTACGATTACCTGCCCGATTGGGTATGGTTCGATGGGAGGCCCAACTTACAACGACAGATATAATCTTTTAGGAAATCCATATCCGTCTGCGGTAAGCGCAGCCTCTTTCCTGAACCTGTTAGGCAATGCAAGTGTGATCGATGGTACGATTTATTTCTGGACACACAATTCGCCTATACTTGCCGCGAACCCGGATCCTTTTTACAATGATTTCATCTATAATTATTCTGCCAGTGATTATGCATCGTGGAATAAGATTGGCGGCGTAGGGACCGCGGCAACTTCGCTTCCTGCAGGTTCGCCGGCACCAAACGGATTCATCGCAGCAGGACAGTCGTTCTTTGTAAGGAGTTTAACCAACGGGAATGCCGTTTTCAACAACAACATGCGTTCGGCGGCACACAGCAACAGCCAGTTCTTTCGCATGACGGACACCGCAAATCCACCGATTGTAAACGATGACGAAGATGTGGAAAAACACCGCATCTGGCTCAACCTGATCAACAATTCAGGCTCGTTCTGCCAGATTCTTGTAGGCTATGTGTCAGGTGCCACTTCGGGCTTTGACCGTGGTTATGACGGGCTAAGGTTTGATTATGAAAACAGCAATACCTTCTACTCTTTTGTCAACGACGACATCCTTGTTATTCAGGGAAGGCCGTTGCCTTTTGAAGAAACCGACCAGGTTCCGTTGGGATATATTTCGCTTGGCGCCGCCGAATTCTCAATCCGCATTGATCACGTTGACGGCCTTTTCGAAAATCAGAGCATTTATCTGGAAGACAAGCTCCTGAATGTCATACATAACCTGAGAGCGGCCCCCTATAATTTCACTTCGGCACAGGGGCGTTTTGACGACCGTTTTGTGTTGCGCTATACGAATTCCGTCCTGAGCAACAACCAATTCGACTCCGATAACCTGACAGCTTTTATCAATGATCGGAAATTCCATGCCTCGGCTACAGAAAACATCCTGAACATCGATGTTTACGAATTAAACGGAAAACTTGTTACAACATACAAACCTGCCTCGAGAATGAAAACGTTCGAAGATGATTTCCTTTTCGCCCAAGGCATTTATTTTGCTAAAATCAAGCTTGAAAACGGCATGGTTGTGACGCAAAAACTCCTGAATAAATAACATCTTAAAAAACAGTTTCAGTTTCAATCTGAAAAAATCCGTTCCAATTTGGGAACGGATTTTTTTATGGATTACAATCGCTTGGAATTCTTCAGAAAACAGCATTCGAAAATATAAGGAATAAAAAAATCCGGCTCAGAAACTGGCCGGATTTAATCTTATAAGTGAATTTCTTATCTCACTAGGGTCATCTCATCGACGATATTTTTCGCGCCCGAGTATTTGTCAATAATCCACAATACATAGCGGATATCAACATTGATTGTCCTTTGCAATTTCGGATCGAAGATTACGTCTCCGGCCATCGCTTCGATATTACCGTCGAATGCGATTCCGATCAGTTCGCCTTTTCCGTTCAATACAGGTGAGCCTGAATTTCCTCCGGTAATGTCATTGTCCGTTAAGAAATTCACCGGCATATAACCCGCCTTGTCTGCATATTGCCCGTAATCTTTTTTGCTGTTGAGTTCGATCAGTTTTGCAGGAAGGTCGAATTCCTCATCGCCTTTTTTGTATTTCTTCACCATGCCTTCCATGGTCGTGTAGTTGTTGATTTTGGCATCGTTGCGTTTGTCAGCAGGCAAAGCGCGGACTTTTCCGTAAGTCAGACGCAAAGTAGAATTGGCATCCGGGTATTTGATCGCCCCGATTTTCGACTCCTGCAAACCTTCCACCAACAAACGGAAGGAAGCACCGTAATCGTTCTGTGCTTTTGCAATCTCATCAGACTTCGAAGTGAAATGCGTAACGATATCTTTAGATAAGGATAAAAGCGCATCATTGTCGAGTTTCTCCTGGCTTGGCGCATCTAAAAATGCCTTAACCTTTTCAGGTGAGGTTACGATACTCTGGTCAATTGCATCGTTTGCATATTTGGTGAAGTCGTTGTTGTTTTCTTTTGCCAGTTTTTCTAACATTGGGGCAATTTTGTATCCTGTCGCTTTGGTGGCATACAGTTTCAATTGTGCCGCAAGCAGGTCTTTTTCTGCCGGAAGGTAAATTTCTTTGCTGCTTTCCTCAACGCCTTTCATAATCTTCGGATACAGTTCCTTGCGTTTGGCCTCATCAGCCTTCACATAAGCATCGAGCGATTTTCCGATTGTAGTGCTTGACGTCCCGAAAGCCGTGGTTCTCATCAACTGGCTTACATAATTGTCATGACGTGATTTCTCATTCGTCAATGCGTAGAACTTGTTGATATTCTCGATTACGTTTCCGTACTTCGCTTTATTCTCCGGTTTGTTTGCCCATACATTGAATTTGCTTTCCTGGTCGGTCTTGGTCTTAACCGTTCCCTGTTTGGTCAGCGCATCAATCATTCCCTGGCGGTTCTTCCAGTAATTGGCAGTCTGCGCATATTTTGAAGCATACATCAAACGAATGGAAGCGTCCTTATCCATATACTTTTTCATTTGGTCCATTCCGGTTTTCGCCCCTTCAACCCAAGCCGGATAAGCAAATTTCACATTCTGCTCGATCCCGTTTGCCGGCATCCAGCGGTTGGTTCTTCCCGGATAACCCAAAATCATCGCGAAGTCGTTTTCCTTAACGCCTTTCATGCTCACAGGCAGGTAGTGTTTCGGCTGCAACGGCACATTGCTTTCGGAATAGTCTGCTGGATTTCCATCTTTGTCGGCATATACGCGGAACATAGAGAAATCGCCCGTATGGCGCGGCCATTCCCAGTTGTCGGTATCGCCACCGAATTTTCCGATGCTTTCCGGCGGCGTTCCCACCAACCTTACATCCTTATAATCCTGGTATACGAAATAGTAATATTCATTCCCCTGGAAGAAAGGGCGCACCGAAACGGTATATTTTCCGCCTTCGTTGTTCTCCTTTTCAATCACAGCCATTTCCTGCTGCACCGCTTTTTCCCTTTCGGCTTCGGTCATCTGTGGGTTGACCTTTGCCAGGATGCGTTTGGTCACGTCGTCCATCCGAACAAAGAAACGGACATAGAGGCTCGAAGGCTTCATCTCCGATTTCCTGTCTTTGGCAAAATAACCATCCTTGAGATAATTCTTATCGGCAGTCGATAATTCGGCAATCGCCTCATAACCGCAGTGATGGTTCGTTAATACAAGCCCGTCTTTCGACACGATTTCAGCCGTACAGCCGCCGTTAAATTGAACGATCGCATCTTTCAAACTGTGGTGGTTGATGCTGTAAATCTCTTCAGAAGTCAACTGCAAACCCATTTTTTCCATATCCCTATGGTTGAGCCTTTCAATAAACATCAGGAACCACATTCCTTCATCGGCCTTCACCGGAAACGCCATCAGGCACATGGTCAGGAATAAAATAATTTTCTTCATAATGTGTGTGTAATTGTTAGTTAATACGTGGTTAGTAGTCGGAATAAAATAGATTTGTTACAATCCGGGCCAACATTTAACACGTCGTTTGAGCGTTGCGAATATAATTCATTTTCACAGATGGCGAAACCGATGCCGGTGAAAAACTAAATCGTTGTAGTGAACTTTAACTTATTTTTTGGATTTGGGCAATGGCCGGGCTATACACTGCAATCTTTTGTCTTTAAAGAAAGACAAAAAGGATTTCCGTTTCTATCCCTATTGCAAAGAAAAAAGCTACCCGTTAAGATAGCTTTTCAATATTTGGATTGTTTGTTATGCTCATGTATTCAGCATCTTCCACAATTTATCTTTCAATTCCGTCAAGCCAACTTGCGCCACAGACGAAATGAACATATAATTCATTCCTTTAAATTCTTTATCCAATTGTTTCTTCATCTCGGCTTTCAGTTCCTCATCGAGCATATCCGATTTCGAGATCACGATCATGCGTTCCTTATCCAGAATCTCTGGATTGTAACGGCGCAATTCGTCAATCAGAATCTCATATTCTTTTTTTATATCATCGGCATCGGCCGGAATCAGGAACAATAAAATCGAGTTCCGCTCAATATGACGCAGGAAATAATGACCAAGTCCTTTGCCTTCGGCCGCGCCCTCGATAATCCCCGGAATATCGGCAATCACAAACGACTGGAAGTCGCGGTACGCCACAATGCCCAGGTTCGGCTTCAGGGTCGTAAACGGATAATCGGCAATCTTCGGTTTGGCCGAAGTCAGCACCGAAAGCAATGTCGATTTCCCGGCATTCGGGAAACCCACCAAACCAACGTCCGCCAAAACCTTCAGTTCCAGAACCACGTCTTTTTCCTCAGATGGCAATCCCGGTTGCGCGTATCTCGGTGTCTGGTTCGTCGAACTCCTGAAATGCCAGTTGCCCAATCCGCCTTTTCCGCCAAGCGCCACGATCCTTTTCTCGTCGTGTTCGGTGATCTCATACAAAATCTCGTTGGATTCTTTGTCGCGAACGACCGTCCCCAACGGAACCTCGATATATTTATCTTCACCGTCGGCGCCCGTACTTCGGTCACCGCCGCCATCGCCACCGTGTCCGGCTTTTACGTGCTTGGCAAATTTAAGATGGAATAACGTCCACAGGCTTTTGTTGCCTACAAGATATACATGTCCGCCACGCCCGCCATCGCCACCGTCAGGGCCGCCTTTCTCGATAAATTTCTCACGGTGCAAGTGTGTCGAGCCTTTCCCTCCTTTTCCGGAAGAAACATATATTTTTACGTAATCTACAAAATTTCCTTCTGTCATTATTTCAATATTCGTTATTCAACATTAAACATTAAAATACCCGGCAGCTACTGGCTGTCCTCCTTTTAATTTTAAATCCGCTGTCATTATTAAATTCATTGCCCGGTTGGACATTTATATTTAGTGGCTTTCAAAAAAAAGCATTTATTCTTTAAGCGATCGTATCATCACCTTGTCAATCTTCACACCGTCCATATCGATCACTTCGAGCTCGAAATTCTGCCAGATCAGTTTTTCCCCTTCTTTCGGGATGTGCGACAACTCGGTCATGATGAGTCCGCTTACGGTGTTCACTTCATAATCGTTCGTGAGGTCGTCGAGTTCAAAATAGGTCAGGAAATCGTGCAGCGAGTAATGTCCGTCCACCATCCACGTGCCGTCTTCACGCGCCACAAGCTGGAAATCGTCCTTATAAAATTCCGATGCATCACCAACAAGCGCTTCGAGAATATCGTTGAGCGTGATAATTCCATGGAAAACGCCATATTCGTCCGAAACGAACGCGTAATGGATGCCGCTTTTCTTGAAATTTTCCAAGGCTTTGTAAGCGGTTGTATGCTCGATAATAAAAGGCGCTTCGGTCATAATCTTGCCGAGGCTGAAATTTTCCTCACTGAAATGCGCAAAAATATGTTTGAGGTTGACCACACCGACAATATCGTCATGGTTGTCTTTGTAAACCGGATAAATCGAATGCAGTTCCTTGAGCATCATATCGCGTACTTTTTCCTTTCCTGCTTCGAGCGGAAGGAAAACGACCGATTTTCTGTGCGTCATTAAGGAGTTCACTTTCCGGTCGCCGATATGAAAAACGCGCTCCACAATATCCTGTTCGATTTCCTGGATTTCGCCGCCTTCTGTGCCTTCTTTGATAATGGCCTTGATTTCCTCTTCCGTGACCTTGCCGTCCGCGGAAGGCTTGATCATTAAGACTTTCAATAAGGTTTCGGTGGAAATTGTAAGCAGCCAGATAAATGGCGCGGTCGCTACCGAAATCCATTTCATGGGGATGGCAACCGCTTTTGCGATCGCTTCGGGATGGTTGAGCCCGATGCGTTTCGGGAGTAATTCTCCTAAAACGAGTGAAAAGAAAGTCAGGATCACAACGACAATTCCAACTGCGATGGATTGCGAATAAGGGCGCAGCGATTCATAGGTCGCGATAAAATGCTGTACCGAAGCCGTAATTTTATCGCCCGAAAAGATACCGGTCAAAATTCCGATCAGTGTAATCCCGATTTGCGTAGTCGAAAGCAATTTATTCGGGGAATTGGCAAGATCGAGCGCGGTCTTTGCGCTGGCGTTGCCTTTTTTGGCGGAATTCTCGAGTCGGTTTTTGCGTGCCGAAATCAGTGCGATTTCCGACATGGCAAAAACGCCGTTGAGAAGAATCAGGAAAAATATTATTAGAATTTCCATAGTTGTT
>DATHGE010000129.1:0-6379 GCA_035317805.1 Flavobacterium sp.
CCTGATCATGATGATTATGGGCGGCGGAATTATCAGCTGGTTTCAGGGTATGGTTGCAGATAATACAAACATCCATTTCAGCTATATTGTAGGCGTTGGCTGTTTCGCATACCTTGCTTTCTATGCGTGGAGGGTGAGCGGAATTTTAAGGAAACAAGGTATTTCTTTCGATAAGCCGGTAAGTGGCGGACATTAATATTCTTTCAGCTAAAGCAAAAAGCCCGGCAAATCGTCGGGCTTTTTTTATTTGGAAATCAGATTATTAGTTTAAATTTACATAACCAACCTTTCGAACATATGAAAAAACTATTACTCCTCTTATTGCTTTCCGGTTTTTTTAGCCACGCCCAATCGGACAAGTCCCCGGCAGAAATCCAAAACCGAAGTATTCTCGGCACTGATACAAAAACCTCGGAAATGCCTTTTACGATTATCAACACCGAAAGGGGAGGCGGAAACCTATGTACCGCTACTGTTATACCGCCCGCAATTATAAACGGGATAACTGTTACGGGCACGCAAACGGGAAGTGTCCAAACTTATCCGTCGGCTTATTCTTCCTGCAACGGAGCCGTAAACACTCCTGTCAATTCCATTTATCTGGGGCAAAGCGGTCCGTTTACCTACACACTAAACTTTGACCAGCCCATCAATAATGTGGTCATCGCCATCACGGCAACCGGGCATAATGTGGATGAAGTGTTTACATTTACCACCAATACAGAAGTACCACTGGTTACAGCCAATGTCTCCTGTTTTACAAGCATCGTCGGGAATACCATTTATAGCGGGACAGGCGCTCCTCCAGGTCCCGGCGGAGGTGGTGTGTTTGTAATCACTTCGCTGACCAATTATACTTCGGTCACTATTTCGGGTCCGGGCGGCGACAATGGCTCGCTGCTTTCGGTATGTGCCAATTCGGTTGTGGTTGGTACATGCAATGTAAATGCCGCGCCTTTATTGTCTGCAACCTCTTTGGGCAGTTCATGCCCGATAACAACAGTCGACCTCAATAGCATTACAGCCAGCAATGCACCAGTATTCACCGGAGTATCTTTGACATGGCATACCGCACAACCGGCAACGGCAGCCAATCAGCTGACAGTGGCACAGGCTTCAGCGGCGACAGCAGGCCCAACGTATTATGCCGCATTTTACGACAGTGTCAATGATTGTTATGGCGGCGCTGAGCCGTTAAGCACCTTCCTGAATGCGGTGCTGACACCAGCATTTACGCAAGTGGCCCCAATTTGTGCGGGAACAACACTTGCTGCCTTGCCTGCAGTTTCAAACAATAATGTCACAGGAAGCTGGTCGCCTGCGTTGAACAACAATACAACGACAACGTATATCTTCCAGCCCGCTGTAGGCCAATGCGCATTAACGGCTACAATGACTATTGTTGTGAATCCGGTGCTTACGCCGTTATTCGATACGGTTGATCCGGTTTGTTCCGGGACGACTATCCAAGGTTTGCCGACGGTTTCAAATAATGGAATTCCCGGTGTATGGTCGCCTGCTTTAAGCAATACCACAACCACGGATTATACATTTGTACCGAACAATGGGCAATGTGCCAACAATGCCAGTTTGCAGATTGTCATCAACGAAACGCCAACGGTTTCGATTACCGGCGATTGTGTCGGTATAGATTATGTGCTTACCGCGCATTCCGATTTTCCCGATTTGAGCTATGAATGGTTCAATAATGCGCATGTTTCTGTCGGAAACCAGCCTACGCTGAAAGTTCCTCAAAAAGGCATTTATCAGGTAATAGTCACCAGTGCGGATCATTGTGATGCAGATGCCAGCTTTGCTGCGAATTCCATCTATTGTGATATTCAGAAAGGGATTTCTCCAAACGGGGATGGAAATAATGATTTCTTTGACCTGACCAACCTTGGTGTCCACAATCTTGAGATATTTAACCGCTACGGAATGTTGGTCTATGATAAGCATAACTATAAAAACGAATGGTATGGAACGACGAACAGCGGAAAAAAGCTACCCGATTCAACCTATTATTATGTAATCCGGTTTGAAACAGGCCAATCAAAAACCGGATGGATTTATATAAACAAACCTACCAATTAACTATACCGATAATGAAAAGGATTACCCTGCTTTTTTTATGCCAGTTCGCTTTGTGCTCCGGACAGAATAATAACGCCGAAAAACTGAAGCAAATCTACAATGCCGCGCTTACGAATTCCAAATGCTATTCATGGCTTGATGACTTGTCGAATAAAATCGGCTCAAGGTTATCGGGATCTGAAGGTGCACAAAAAGGTGTGAATTATACCAAAGCCCAATTGGAAACGCTCGGCCTGGACAAAGTGTATCTCCAGGAAGTCATGGTCCCGAAATGGGTCAGGGGCGAAAAAGAAACCGCGTACATTTCGAACAATAAAATAAAAACCAAAGTGCCGATCTGTGCCTTGGGCGGTTCGATCGCAACGCCTAAAAACGGGATCACTGCCGAAGTTATCGAAGTCCATTCTATAGAAGAACTCGCCACTTTAGGCGAAGCCAGGCTCAAAGGCAAAATCGTGTTTTTTAACAGGCCGATGGATCCGACAAACATCGATACGTTCACTTCTTATGGCGGCTGTGTAGACCAACGTGGGAAAGGCGCAAGAGAGGCGGCAAAATTCGGGGCCGTTGGTGCGATTGTACGTTCGATGAACCTAAGGCTGGACGATTTTCCGCATACAGGCTGGATGGGCTATGGCGATCTTCCGATTGAAAAATACATTCCGGCAGCGGCAATCAGCACCAATGGCGCAGAATTGTTGAGCCAGGCTTTGAAGAAGAACCCGAAGCTGCAGTTTTATTTTAAGCAGTCTTGCCAGAAGATGGACGACGCTTTATCTTATAATGTCATTGGTGAAATCAGAGGCAGCGAACACCCCGAAAATATCATGGTTGTTGGCGGGCATCTCGATTCCTGGGACTTGGCGGATGGTTCCCATGATGATGGCGCGGGTGTAACCCAAAGTATGGAAGTGGCGAATATCTTTAGGAATATCGGCTACAAACCAAAAAATACGGTTCGTATCGTGCTTTTTATGAATGAGGAAAATGGCGGAAAGGGCGGCGACAAATACAACGAACTTGCACAGAAAAATAATGAGAATCATATTTTTGCACTTGAAAGTGACTGTGGGGGATTTTCGCCAAGAGGCTTTACGCTTGAAGGGAACGATGCCAACATCAGTATGGTTGAAGGTTATAAGGATTTGTTCGAGCCCTATCTGATTCATGTTTTCACGAAAAGCCATACCGGTTCGGATATTGAGCCGTTGCAATCAAAAAATATTCTTAAGGCTGGATTGCGTCCCGATACGCAGCGGTATTTTGATTACCATCATGCGGCAACCGATAAATTTGATGCGATTGATAAAAGGGAGCTCGAACTCGGTGCAGCTTCGATGGCGGCACTGATCTATCTTGTCGACCAGACCGGGATTAAGGGATAAAAAAAACGCTACCGTAAAGTAGCGTTTTTTTTTGTCATTTATTTTATTTGTAACGTTTATCAGGCGTTCCGTCTTTTTTAAGGACTGTCGTTTTAGTTTCCTTATAACGTTTATCGGGTGTGCCGTCTTTCTTTAAAACCACTTTGGTCTCGGTTTCAGTTTTCTTCACCGACTTGTCGTCTTTGGCCTTGGCGACTGTTTTCGTAGTCTTTTCAGTTTTCTTTACTGTTTTTGTAGCGTCTTGTGCTTGTGCCGTGAATGCGAATCCTAAAACCGCGATTACAGCTAAAATTACTTTTCTCATGACTTATTATTTTTTGATTATAAGGCTAATTTACAAAAATCTGTTTCAACAACAGACTATATTAAAAGCTAAAAAAAACATAAATTATTTGGTGAAAGATTAACTTTCGGGAATGGAAAATCTAAAATAGAATCCTTATTTTTATCCTCCTATTCAACCCAAAATCGATACAATGAAAAATATTCAGAATTTAGCGATGCTTTCCGCAGTGATAGCCTTTGCAAGCTGTAATTCGAATAAGGCTGAACCGCAAGCCGATACAGATCCGCAAAAGGAAACCATAACTACAGAAATGGACACCGCAAAACAAGCAGGAGCAGCAAACCAACAGGCAAAACCGAATGAAACCCTGACCGTCGAAGGAACCGTCAAGGAAATCGCCAATGGAAAGACGGTTATACCGCCAGCATCCTCACAAGCGACAACCAAACCTATAAGGCAACCATCAGCCATTCCAATTTAAAAGATGCGAAGCAATATCGGACTTTCAACGTCAATGAAATCGTAAAAGTAACCGGCGATTCCTGGAAAATGGGCGAGGAGAATCATATCACCGTTCGTGAAATACAATAGTTTCCAATAAAAAACCCGGAACAATCGCTCCGGGGTTTTTTATGCTTATATTTTTTAGGTTAGATCCTGAAAACACCGCCAACCTCAATAATTCTCTGGAAAAAGAAGAAGTCCTGAAAAGCGCTGTCTGCCGGATTTGTCGTAGTCCTGATATCCTGCATGTTGATGTAGCCGCCTTTGAGTTCACCCTGAATGTAATAATGCTTCAGGAAAGTGATGTTCAGCGCCGCTTTTGCCGAAACGCCATAGCCTGAAACATGAAAAGCATCATGACGGTCGCGTCCCATTAATTTCGTGTTGGTCTTTGGATACAAAACCCCGGCGCCCAAACCTTCAGAAATATTAAACTGGATCAGATCGGTATTTCCGATAGTCAGCAATTTCGAAACATCATCGTGACGCGCGAATTCTGCGTTGATATAATTAAGCCCATCGGTATGTTCATACGTCAGAAAATCCTCGGTCATTGCCGTTGGCGTATGGTTAGAGATACCATCAAAGCCTTCACCAGTATGGATTTCTCCGGTTACATTGGCAACCTGGTTTTGCGTCATCACATATTTCATGTGGTCCCAGCCAATCGATGCGCTGTAATGGTCGGTGATATAATAGCCGAGCCTGAAATCCGTCTGCGGGATTGTCATCCTTGCCGGATTGATGTAATCGATGTGGTAACCTTTCGGTTTGTCATGCGCCTGCATGTCTTCGACAGTGAAATTATAATTTTCACCCCTGAAAGTCACATCAGATTTCGAATAGCTCTCCCTGTTTCCGCCCCAGGAAATATAAAATTTCCCTTTATTATGTGCGGTGTATTTTTCTTTTGCAATGGTTTCTTCCTGAGAAAAGGAGTACTGTGAAAATACACAAAAAGTAAGTACAACCAATAAAAATGGATGTTTCAAAATAGTGGGTTATGATAAAGTTTGTATGATGGTTCTATGATTTAGAATGAATTTACAGTTTTGCGAATCGCTACCAGTTTGGTCATCAGCCCTTCAAAAAGATCAAGGTGCAGCATATTGGCACCGTCGCTTTTTGCATTTGCAGGATCGAAGTGGGTTTCGATGAAAATCCCGTCAACACCAACGGCAATCCCCGCCTTGGCTACGGTTTCGATCATTTCGGGTCTTCCGCCTGTAACGCCAATCATCTGGTTTGGCTGCTGCAACGAATGCGTAACGTCCAGAACAGTCGTCGCATATTGCTGCATGGTCGGAATGCCGCGGTAATCGATAATCATATCCTGGTAGCCGAACATAGTGCCGCGATCGGTGACCATGACGTTTTCATTCTGGCAATCGAGTACTTTCTGTACGGCGTGCTTCATGCTTTCCGGACTCATGAATTGTCCTTTCTTGAGGTTGACGACTTTTCCGGTATTCGCTGCAGCGACAACAAGGTCGGTTTGGCGAACGAGGAAAGCCGGAATCTGGAGCACATCTACATATTGCGCTGCCATATCGGCGTCTTCATTGGTATGGATATCGGTAACGGTCGGAATATGGAATGTTTCGGAAACTTTCCTGATAATTTTCAACGCTTTCTCATCGCCAATTCCCGAAAAGCTGTCGATCCGCGAGCGGTTAGCCTTTTTAAAGGAACCTTTGAAAACGTATGGAATCTGTAGTTTGTCGGATATGCCAACGAGCTTCTCTGCGATGCGCATTGCCATTTCTTCGCCTTCGATGGCGCAAGGCCCGGCCAATACGAAAAAATTACCGCTGTCTGTATGTTTGATTTGTGGAATCTGTTGTATGTTCATGTTGTTTATTTTGCAGCGCAAAGATAGCCAATACCGAAGGTTTTAAGATTATCTTAAAAAATATTTAACTTTTTGGAATTGCGGACTTTAATTCTTCTTGAGGTTCAATCCGAAAGGCACCATCAGCGCGCCTTTTTCATAAATATTGAAATACAGTTTCACCGGCGTCTTCTGTCCTTCCCATTTGATTTCATAAACATCGAGAAATCCGGCGCCCATTTCGCTTCTTTTTGTCGGAAAAGGACAGCAGGTTTCGAG
>DATHGE010000130.1:0-3738 GCA_035317805.1 Flavobacterium sp.
CCAATGCCGCAGGAAACCTATTGTGGCAAAAGTCATTTGGAGGTTCAGGAAATGAAGTCGCCGAAAGTATCCAGCAGACCACTGATGGCGGTTATATCGTCGCAGGACTTACCTATTCAACCGATGTCGACGTTTCTTCAAATCATGGCGGAAGTGATTATTGGGTAGTGAAATTAAGCAGCACCGGCACACTCGAATGGGAAAAAACCTATGGCGGTACAAATAATGATAGTGCTTACCGCATTTGGCAGACAGCCGACGGTTCCTATGTGATCGCTGGGTATACCGCATCAAACGACGGGGACATTGTTTTTAATCATGGAGATATCGATTATTGGATCGTTAAAGTTAATTCTGAAGGAACAATGCTATGGCAGCAAACTTTGGGCGGAAGTGATACCGATTACGGGCATACATTCGAACCAACTACTGATGGTGGATTCTTATTGATTGGACAAAGCTCGTCAAATGACGGTAATATCAGCGGAAATCACGGTGCGCTTGATTATTGGGTTGCCAAAATAAATGCCTCTGCAGAACTGGAATGGGAAAAAAGTTTAGGAGGTAGTGGATTTGATTCTGCATTCTGCATCAAACAAACACCCGATAATGGCTGCATCGTGTTTGGAAACTCAAGTTCAAACGACTTTGATGTTACGGGCAACCACGGCGATGATTATTGGATTGTAAAATTAGCGCCTGAGTCTTTGTCTGTTGCTGATTTTGATAAAAACAAACTACAGCTTTATCCAAATCCTGCCAGTACATTTCTAAACCTTCAGTTACCTGACGGAATTCAGCCTGAAAAAATAAACATCACAGAGGTTTCCGGGAAAATTATTCTTCAGCAATCCGCAAATACCAATTCGGTCAACATTGAAAATCTGTCTTCCGGAATGTACTTTATCCAATGCTTTTCCGGTAATGAAAAATTCCAGGCCAAATTCATCAAGCAATAATTTAACAAAAATAAAAGATTGGAAACCGTAAATTTGTTATCCTTATAAAATACCAATCATGAGAAAAGTATTCATCGTCTGCAGCATTTCGGCTTTGGCGCTTACGGCAATTTTAACCTATATCAACTGGAAATTCCTATTCCTGCTGGCATTCTTTGTTCCGTTGATCCTGATGGGATTGTACGATATGTTCCAGTCGAGGCATGCCATCCGACGCAACTTCCCTTTAGTCGGAAGGCTTCGGTACCTGCTCGAATCCATCGGCCCTGAAATGCGCCAATATTTCGTGGAAACCGATACCGACGGCAAGCCTTTCGACCGCCTCCAGCGCAGCCTCGTCTACCAACGAAGCAAGAACGAAACCGACTCGCATCCCTTTGGAACCCAACTCAATGTTTATGATCCCGGCTACCAATGGATCAACCACAGCATCAAGGCGATCGCTTTCAAGGATATCGACCAGAACCCGAAAATCCGCATCGGTTCCTCACAATGCACCAAACCTTATATGGCAAGTCTTTTCAATATCAGCGCGATGAGTTACGGCTCGTTGAGCAAGAACGCAATTTTGGCTTTGAATGCCGGGGCGAAACAGGGCGGCTTTTACCACAATACTGGCGAAGGCGGACTTTCCCCTTACCATCTCGAACCCGGCGGCGATGTCGTCTGGAATATCGGGACCGGTTATTTCAGCTGCCGCGATGAATACGGTAATTTCTCCTATGAGAATTTCACCAAAAGGGCGGTGCTCGACAATGTGAAAATGATCGAAATCAAATTCTCCCAAGGCGCAAAGCCCGGACATGGCGGCATCCTTCCGAAAGAAAAAGTAACCGATGAGATTGCGGCGATCCGATTGGTCAACAAAGGCGGCGATATCATTTCACCTCCAAAGCATTCGGCTTTCAAGACGCCTTTGGAACTGATGGATTTTATCAAAACCTTACGCGAAGGCTCGGGCGGAAAACCGATCGGTATGAAAATCTGCATCGGCAACAAATCGGAGTTCCTTTCCATCTGTAAGGCGATGGTACAAACCAAGACCTATTTCGATTTTGTCACTGTTGACGGTGGCGAAGGCGGAACCGGCGCTGCCCCTATCGAATATTCCGACCACGTGGGAATGCCTTTGCGCGATGCGCTCGCTTTTGTTTATGACGCCCTGAACGGTTTCGACCTCAAAGACCAGATCAAGATTATCGCCAGCGGTAAAGTCATTAGTGGTTTCGATATTATCCGCACGCTTTCAATGGGCGCAGATCTGTGCAATTCGGCCCGCGGAATGATGTTCGCCCTTGGCTGCATCCAGGCTTTGGAATGCCATGCCAATACTTGTCCGACAGGCGTTGCGACACAAGACCCGAAACTCACCAAAGGCTTGGTTCCCGAACAAAAAAGTATCCGTGTGGCACGTTTCCAACATGAGACTGTGAAAGCGGCGATGGAACTGATGGCTTCTGCAGGGATCGAACATCCCGACAATGTTGACCGCGATGTCGTGAGCATGCGTATAGATAAGATCAATATCAAGACATTTTCCGAACTTTTCCCGGAACTCAAAAAAGGCTGCCTTTTGGAACCCCAGACCGTTCCCGATAATTTATTCCATGCGTGGAAGAAAGCATCAGCCGAAAGTTTTTAACCAATCCAGAATCAATGAACCAAACGTTTACAAGAACTGAAAAAATCCGCTTCAAGCACGTCGATTATGCCGGAATCGTTTTCTACCCGAGATTCCTCGAAATGCTCAACGACCTCGTAGAAGATTGGTTTGAGGAGGCGCTCGACCGCCCGTTTTCCAAAATACATGAGACCAACGGCATTCCGACCGTCGACCTGAAAGTGCAGTTTAAAAAAGCGGCGCGCATTGGCGAAGTGCTGGCCAAATCGCTTTGGGTGACTCATCTCGGCGGCGCTTCGGTGACCTGCGGATTTATGTTTGCCGATGAGAGCGGAAAAACCTGTCTTGAAGGCGAAGTCACTTTGGTGAATGTTGCGTTAAACAAAGGTTCCGCCGACATCAAGGCCGATGCTTTTTCAGAAGACACCAGAAACAGAATCACCAATTTCCTGATCAATTCCTAAAATGGCAGAAGATTTCAAGACATTCATGAGTTTTACCGAACCTGAGATGGCGCAGGAAATTGTCGCCATCCTTACAGAAGGAAAAATCCTGCACAACATACACGACAGCCGCAAGGATTTTGATCCGGGCATGGGAAATAATGAATCCGGAAAAAGCATCGACATTCAGGTTCGTCCGCAGGATTTTCCAAAGGCTGTAAACCTGATTAATGAAAAACTCGAGCTGGACGAAAGCCAGATTGATCCGGAACATTTCCTTTTCGGCTTTACCAATGACGAACTGATTGATGTGATTAAACATGCCGATGAATGGCATCCGCTTGACGTAAAACTCGCAAAGCACATCCTCAATAAAAATGGCGTTGTTCTTTCGCAGGATGACTTGGAAACACTTCAAAAAAAGCGGATCGAAGAAAAAGCAAAACCGGAAAAGAATGCTGCCGAATGGATTGTTATTGGCTATATTTTTGCATTGGGCGGCGGTTTCTTAGGTTTTTTCATCGGCTACCACCTCGCTCATTTCAAAAAAACATTACCCGACGGCAGCCAGGTTTATAGCTATCACGAAAGCGACCGAAGAAATGGCAATAGAATTCTTTTACTCAGCGCAATATCGCTTTTGGGATGGATTGCTTTTTATATCTGGAAAGCAAAGTAATTTTCCGATGAAATACGTAAATTTGAAACTTCACAA
>DATHGE010000131.1:0-2109 GCA_035317805.1 Flavobacterium sp.
CCGGGCTGTTCATCGCCGTTACATGATTGTAAATCGAATAAGAACCGAAAAGCATCAGCCATCCCGTCGAACCGGGTTTGCAATAATGGTGTGCGGCCGTAGCATAAGGAACGGTGCTGTCGCCATTTCCATGGAAGAGGAACATCGGGATCACATTTTTTGGTGTAATAAGGTTAATGTCCATAATCGCGCCCGCGCCCGAAACCAATCCGGCGTATCTGAAATTATCCGGTAAAGTGTCCGCGTATAAATTCATTGATTTGTAATCCCAAAAAGCCGCGTGTAAAACCGCTTCACCACCCGCGCTCGATCCCGAAATGAAGATTTTGGAAGCATCGATATTGTATTTTTCAGAATTGGAAATAAAATACGACGTGGCAAGCCAGACATCATTCGCACCAAACTGGAACGCCCTGATTTTTTCTGGAAGCGCGCCGTCGCAGCTGAATTTTTTGCCTTTCATATACAAAGTGTAGGTGATGGTTGCCGCTGCATAACCGTTATCGGAAAGGTATTCGCAAAAGGAAGCGCCGTCTTTTCTTTCTCCGACCGAAAACCCGCCGCCATGTACAAACAAAACCAAAGGCAGCTTGCCCAACGTTTTCTTTTTCGGAAGATACAAATCGAGGTCGAGCCTGAGCGTGTCGTTTTGGAAGTAGGTTATTGTCGTCGCTTTTTGCGCCATTGCCGTTTGGAAAACAACGCAGAGCAGGGCAAAAAATGTCAGTTTCTTCATTTCCCTGAAATATTAACCTTGATTCCAACGCCGAGCACATTTGGCAAATAGGCATTATTGAAGTCGTTTGCGACAGTCACCTGATAGCTCCCGGCAGCCAATTTTTTATCCTGGAAAATAATCTCTGACAAATCGCAATAATCGCCACCGCAATCGCCAAGATCTTTGCCTTGCGCATCGGTGATTTGTAAAGCAATGGATCTGATTGTTTTGGAATTATCGGGATTTTTGATTTCGATAACAAGCGGAATGCTGTCGAACTGGAAACCCGCAATATGGCTGAACTCTAAAATCAGGTCGTAGGATTTCGTTTCATCTTCAATCGTAAAATCATAGGTTTTCACATCCGCTTTTGACCAGCGGTTTTCTTCAAAACCCTTATCGAATTTGCTGTAGATGTTGTTCTTATCACAAGAGATGAAAAGCAGGAAAACCATCATCGCACTTATTTTCAATAGTTTCATATTACCAGTTTTTAAAAGGATTATTGCTGAGGTAAGCGTTGTAATAGCGTTTGTCATTAGTGACTTCAAGCCCGAGCCAGTGCGGTTTTTCGAAAGGTTCGTTTTCATCCCGGAGTTCGATTTCGGCAACGACCAAACCTTCGTTATCGCCGAAGAATTCATCGACTTCAAAAACGTGTTTGCCGGCTTTGATTTCGTAACGGATCTTATCGATGATCCCTTTTTCACAGATGGCGAGCAACGGTTTGGCTTCCAGGAGTGAGATTTCGGTTTCCCATTCGAGCCGCGTCGTTCCGGTTTCATTGCCTTTTCCTTTGATTGTCAGGAAACCGCTTTCGCCCTTGATGCGGATTCTTACGGTGCGCTCCGGATCAGAATTAAGGTAACCCTGCGCAATGTGGTTTTTGGCGTAGGCTTCTTTCTTAAAAGCATCTGAAGTCACCAGGAATTTCCTTTCAATTTCTAACATAAAACAAACGGTTTTGAATATAAAGATATTATAAATTTGCAACATGTCTGAGATTGAAGCCAACAGAAAAATCATCCATGTCGATATGGACGCATTCTACGCCTCGGTAGAGCAGATGGACAATCCTGCTTTGCGCGGAAAAGCTATTGCTGTCGGCGGCGGCGGCACAAGAGGCGTGGTTTCTGCCGCGAGTTATGAGGCACGAAAGTTTGGCGTGCGCAGTGCACTCAGCGGTGTTTTGGCTAAAAAATACTGTCCGGAATTGATTTTCGTGCGGCCACGATTCGACCGATATAAGGAAATCTCCAACAAGATCCGAAAGATATTCCTTGATTACACCGATCTGGTCGAACCGCTTTCGCTCGACGAAGCCTATCTTGACGTAACCGAAAACAAAAAAGGGAATCCGAGTGCGACGCTGATTGCAGAGTAAATCCGGA
>DATHGE010000132.1:0-6455 GCA_035317805.1 Flavobacterium sp.
TGCATCAAAAGCGCCGTTCGCATCGACCCTGATTTCAATCTCTTCTCTAGTGAAATTTTCCCTGATAAAACGCAATAATCCGAGTTCTTTCGCAAAATCTATAGCGCCAATCTTGAGTTTGACGCAATGGAAACCGTCGGCGATTTTCTGCTCGATTTGTTCTTTCATAAACGCCTCTTTCCCCATCCAGACGAGTCCATTTATCGGTATCGATTTGATGCCATTTGTAAAGCCTGAAGGAAACAACAAGAACGGGTTTTCACTTTCTAAAGACCGGAAAGCCATCTCGACACCAAACTGTATCGACGGGAATTCCAACAGCATTTCCCATAGCGCTTTTTCACCCAAATGGATGTTGTCGCAAACCCAACGCAACCGTTCTTCATAATCTGGCCGGTCGTCGGCGCTGAGTCCGCGTAAAATGCCGCACTCGCCTATTCCTTTGCGGCCATTTTGTTCCAGGATGATAAACCAGGTTTCCTTTTCGGTCATGACGCCGCGTGAAGTCCCGGAAGGGTTTTTAAACTTAAGAATGTATTTACAGTAGGAAGCTTTCACGTTTAATTATTCAAGTGATGCCAAAACCTTATCGAAATCGCCGGTTGGCAATCCCGCTTTCCGGAATGCCTCGAAATCGAGCCTGACTTTTTCTTTCCAGCCGATGGCGTCAGTAACGTTCTGTCCGCGGTATTTCTTGTAGATTTTCTTTGCGGAACTATAATCGCCGTTAAAAAGATATGCGTGCGCCAGGTTCAGCTTTATGGAAAGTTCTGAATTGTCTATTTTTTCGCCGTCATTGAGGAATTTAACCGCCTTTTCATATTGCTTGGTGAAAATATAGCAGCTTCCAATGGCATTGTAATCTTGCGCGGTGGCTTTGTTTTCATTGAAAATCACCTGTAATTTCTCGATTGCGTCGCCATATTGCGACTGTTTCATGAAATCTGCCGCCTGTTGCCTTAACGCTATATAAATTTCACTTGAGGCGTCGGTTTCTGTAAGGCAGGCGTTCCCGAAATCCTTAAATCGTTTTGATTTTTCGGCAGCAAGCAATTTCTGGTATTCGGGGAACTTGTATTCTTTCTGGAATTTATCGAGGATACAGACACAGAACTCATCCGCATCAATCAGTCGTTTTGCCAAAGGCGATGTCTTGCAGAGATTGATCACCGATTTCTTGTTCTCAGGACTCCAACCACGGCTGAGCTTGTTGTCGACCCACGGCACGACTTCGAGTACGATTTTCTGTTTCAATATCCAATTGTTGCTTTCGAAACCAAACCACAGGTTGGTGGAATTCGGGTTCAGGCACGCCAGCTTTTCGGACGAAAGCACCTTTACTTCCTTATTGATCGGCGTATCCTGGTATAAGCAGGCCTTATTCGGTTCCCCGGTTTCCCTGTATTTTGTAGCGTAGTCGTTTGTGGTGAAAATCCCGTAACGGCATTTGTCGTCGCCTGAAACTTTCGATAAGATAAAAACCGCCCCGGCCGAACCCTGGCTGATTCCCGTCGGGTCGGGGATTGATTTTAATAACGAAACGAGGCTGTTGGCCAGCTGTTGGTTTTCGTCGAGAATGGTGATTCTGTAGACGACTTCTGTCGTGCCTACGGGAAAATCCTCGGTCTTGATAACGACGCGGTTACCGGCGGGAACGATAATTTCACGCGAAGTGGCGCGATCCTTATCCCAATAGCCGTCGGTTTGGGCGAAGCTTTTTGGAACGGAGATCAGCAGCAGTAAAAATAATTTGTATCTGGTCATGGAATGTTGCGGTGGTTTTTTTTTAGCCCTGATAGGAGTGGAAATCCTGTCATTGCGATTACGGAAATATTCAGGGGATTGCTTCACTTCGTTCGCAATGACAGATTGCAACGGATAGCAGGATTGGCTCCTGAAAAATTATAAATCTATCGAATCCCCTATCGGCAAAAGCATGAGGTCTTTGCCTGCGTTGAAAAACTTTCTTTTGGCGTCGTCTTTATTGATTTCGATGTAGCCGAATGTGTCGTAATGATAACCCAGAATCTTGTCGCATTCGACGAAATCGGCGGCGATAATCGCGTCATCGACATCCATCGTGTAATTGCTTCCGATGGGAAGTATCGCCAGATCGAGCTTGGTGCGCAGCGGAATCAGTTTCATATCAAAAGTCAGCGCCGTATCGCCCGCGATGTAAATGTTCTTGTGCTCGCCTTCGATGACAAAACCGCCGGGATTTCCGCCGTAGGTTCCATCGGGAAAAGCGCTTGAATGGATGGCGTTGACATATTTCACTTTCCCGAAATCGAAACTCCAGCTTCCGCCGTGGTTCATGCCGTGGCTTTTGAAGCCTTTATTGGCGTAATAAGAAGCGATTTCAGCGTTGGAAACAATCGTTGCGCCCGTATTCCTTGCGATGGTTTCTACGTCAAGGACGTGGTCGCCGTGCGCATGCGTCAGTAGAATAAAATCGGCTTTTAAAGTACTGATGTCGATATGTGCCGCTTTGGGATTGGCGGAAATATAAGGATCGACGATGATATGCCTGGCGCTGACTTCAATCCCAAGTGCAGCATGTCCGTAATAAGTGATCTTCATAACAGTTTATTTAAAATGGTTGATGGTGGCGTTGCAGATCTGCACGACGATATCAGAAAAAAAGTAAATCAGTCCGAGGGAAAGCAATATGGAAAGGAAAAACGTACTCAACGCGAGTTTCTTCAATTCCGGATCGAGCGCCCGCGGCTCCGTATTCTTATACACGGTAACCAAATGCCGTATCAGCGGAATGTAAGCAATCAGGAACAGGTATATGTCGAAATTGAAATAACCGGGGTCGTTATCCTTGTAATAATCGAACAATACGGCGAAAACCAATACCAGGACCATCGCCGAAATGATCAGGAAATAATGGTAGATTTTAGCTTTGGCGCCGCCGATTTTCACTACGATCGTATTCTTGCCTACTTTGCGGTCGGAAACCTCATCGCGCATATTGTTCAGATTGAGAACACCTACGCTCAGGAAACCGATGGCTGCAGCCGGAAGGATCAGGAACGGGTCGACTTCCTTGAGGAACATAAAGCTGACACCGAGTGTGCTCACGAGCCCGAAGAAAACAAATACGAATACATCGCCATAACCGCGGTAGCCATACGCCGTATTGCCAACGGTATAGCGGATTGCCGAAGCGACCGCCAGTGCGCCGAGCGTGAGGAAAAACAGCGAGAAAACGAAATTGGTATTCTTAAAGGAGAAATAAATCAGCGTAATGGCCGAAATCATCGTCAGGACAGACGTAATCACCATGGCGCGTTTCATGGCCTGTGGCGTAATGGTTCCACTTTGGATGGCGCGTTTGGGGCCGATGCGGTCTTCATTGTCGGTGCCTTTGATACCGTCGCCGTAATCGTTGGCGAAATTGGATAAAATCTGCAGCAGCAAGGTCGTCGTAATGGCGAAGATGAAAATCTTCCAGTTGAAGATCGACTGCGACATGGCGTAAAAACAGCCTAAGATAATTCCGGATACCGATAGCGGTAAAGTGCGTACACGTGCGGCTTCAATCCAATGTTTCATTTTTTTGAGTTTCTGTTAATTATTAAAATCTGAATCCGATTCCGATGTTGGCCATATGGAATACCCAATTGCCCGGATCACTTGAAGTTGCCCTGATATAATTGTATCCGGCATCTACAAAAAAGGCATTTTTGATGAAATATCTTGCGCCTAGATTGACGTTGAATCCGCTAAAAGTGCGCTTCGCTTCTCCATCGCTGTCGAATGCAGGATCAAATTCAAAAGCGAAGACATTGACGAACTCATATTTTACGGTATAAAAATCATAGCCGATTCCGAGGTACGGTTTCAGTCCAAAATCAAATACATTGAGTTCGGCAGTTATATTCGGATTCAGGATAACAATATCGGATGCATTTGAATTATTGTCGGCCGTGAGATAATTCGCATTGAAACCGGCATTCAAATCAACCGGGCCTGCAGTAATCACCTTATATCTCAAACTCGCTCCGGCAACACCTGTAAAAGTCGACGACTGAAGTGAAGGCGCGAAATGGACGCCGATCTGGAATCTGCCTTCTTCCGCAACTGGTTTATCCTGCGCAAATGCAACCACTCCAACCATTAACATCAAACCCAAGGTAATTTTTTTCATATTTTTTTTTATAAAGTTACATCCAATTACTGTCACTCGTTTCCATCTCGTACAGCCAGAGATTCACATATTGCTTAATCACCGTAAAATCACCCAACTGAAAACCGACATTCCCTCCGGCCGTATGGATCGTCAGGTAACCGATGTCGGCGCTTTTGTGCCAGAACAGTTGCGATACCGTTAAGGCCTGTATTTTCTGGGGCTCGATAATTTCATTTCGTATATCCCAGGCGCCGCTTTGCTTGATAATAAACCTGTCGCTGATGTAAAGCCTGTAATTCCGGAATCCGAAACACAATACCAACAAGACAAAAATCACGTAGACAATTGCAAGATAATTGAATTCAAAAAACTGCGGCGCCCCATTAAACGCCAGCAGATAAAACCCGCATAAAGGTAACACTATTGTGAGAAAAATGGCAAAGCCAAGCTTGCGAAAATTAGGTTTGAGCATCACTCCTTTTTCGGGAATTTTTGAGAAAAGCAGTTTTAATATCGCATCGCGCTCGTTTTTATTGCATCCCGGAATCTCGATGGCCTGCTTGCGTTCCTCTTTTCCGCCGCTCGTGGCCTGCTTGATCCTGAGTTCGAGGATATTCATTTTCTTCTGGAAGTAATTCTGCGTCACGGCGACAATCTGTACTTTCTCAGGCTTGATGATCGTGCTTTTGGTATTGAAAAGCCCGAAAGACAGCAACAGCGAGCCTTTCTGTTTCGCAATCTTATAATCGAAATAGCGCACAATCGTCCGGACTACATTGATCACCAGCATCGCGCACAGCAAGACGACAACCAGCATTCCGATCGAGCGCATCAGTACATTCCTTTCAAAATAAGAACTGAATTCGTCGCCGTCGATGTAGCCGTTGTTTGAAAAGTGCATCACATTGTCGTAAATCGTAGCAAAAAAAGCCAGCAAAAGCGTAAGGCTCCTAATATAATTGGAAGTAATCCCAACTTTGAAAAGGCTCAACAGGCCAATGCTGATAAACGGTTGTTCGTCAAATGCAGATTCGGGCGTTTCAGAAACCGATTCGGTTTGTACTTTCCTCTCATTGTCGAGCAGCCGCGATTTCAATTCCAATGCAATACTGTGCGAAATCGCCTTTATAGAAACTTCCTTGTCATTGGTCCCGGCCGTATCCACATCGAGCGCATGCACGCCGATAAAGCGCTGCAACAGCGATTGCTTGATGTTGACCTGTTGGATTTTATGCAACTGGATGGTGGTTTTGGTCTTATTAAAAACCCCTTCCGTGACCACGAATTCGTCATTCTCATTGTCGAGAAAGAAAGTGAAATTGAGGTATTTGAGGTAGGCGATGATTCCGATAACGACG
This sequence comes from Flavobacterium sp., assembly GCA_035317805.1. Taxonomy (GTDB): domain Bacteria; phylum Bacteroidota; class Bacteroidia; order Flavobacteriales; family Flavobacteriaceae; genus Flavobacterium. The sequence continues at coordinate 5,497 of DATHGE010000132.1, forward strand.
AAAACGAATAAGGCCCCGAGTGTAAGCCAAAGTTTAGGGATTGTGTTGAACTTGAATATCCAGACGACAAGGATTGGCCATAGCGCGCGCGCATATTCCTGTATGGTGTCGAAAAACATCACGACGATGCCGACTGCCGATTGCCGCTGCGGGACATTGAAATTGGTTTCCATTACAGCTGCTTTTGGATTTTGATCATGAGCAATTGTTTGATGTTTTCGGCCTGCTCCTTTTCTATTCCGGGAATTTCGATGTCGCTTGAGCTTCCGCCTGCCGTAAATATTTCAACCTTAGCCAGGCCAAAAAATCTGGAAATTAATCCTTCGTGTAAAGCCACGTGTTGCACTCTGTTGTAAGGGATTACAATGGTAGTCGTTGCGATAATTCCGCGCCTGAAAAGCACGTCGTGGTTGCGAAAGGCATATGCCTTTTTCCTAAAGGCGATCCTTGAAAAGAACACGATTAAAACCGCCAGAACTGCTGCTGCGACGATAAGCCGGTTGCTGTATGCCGCCAATTCTTCAATCGAGTACAAGGCAAATGCCAATGCGGTGGCTAGAATCAGCAACAGTACAGCCAGTTGAGCCATGATCACTTTCCAATAATCGGGATGCAATGCCGTCAGCCGTACTTCCTCAAATTTCGGAAGCTGTGCCGTATCAATCGTTTCGTTTGTAAAGTTTTCCAATGGTATCGTATTGAGAGTGAGTAATAGTATTCCGCTGAATTCGGCTTATGGCAACCATTTCTTTTCAAAATCAGGCTTGCGCTTTTCGAGAAAGGCATTCCGCCCTTCCTTAGCCTCGTCAGTCATGTACGCCAATCTTGTCGCTTCGCCTGCAAAAACCTGCTGCCCAACCATGCCGTCATCGGTGAGGTTCATGGCGAATTTAAGCATTTTTATGGAAGTTGGCGATTTAGCGAGAATTTCCTGCGCCCATTCGTATGCGGTAGCTTCG
>DATHGE010000133.1:0-7273 GCA_035317805.1 Flavobacterium sp.
GGCCGTAACCTCAACGTTATGCGCGCAGACCGGATTAAAGGTGCTTTGCGTGGAAATGCCGATCCATCAGGCGAAAAGCCACATTGGCCGTTCGCGCGAGCATATTGCGCAGCTGAAGGCCCGCTTTCCGAACGTCAGCAATATTGAAGTCGACCTTTCTCCGGTATTTGAAAGCTTTAAAGCGCAGGTCCCGGACGATACCGATGAAACCAAATTATACCTGGCGCAGGGCAACACGCGTGCACGGCTTCGGATGACGACTTTATATTATCATTCCGGGATTTACGGGTTATTAGTTGCCGGAACGGGCAATAAGGTGGAGGATTTTGGGGTTGGGTTTTATACGAAATATGGCGACGGCGGCGTGGATTTGAGTCCGATAGCGGATTTGATGAAATCAGACGTCTATGCGCTGGCGAAATACCTCAAAGTTCCGCACTCGATTTTAACCGCAGCACCGACCGACGGATTGTTTGGCGACGATCGTACGGATGAAGATCAATTGGGCGCCAGTTATGACGAATTGGAATGGGCGATGCTGCAAAATCAGGCCGGAAAAACTTTGGATGACTTTTCTGACAGGGAAAAAACGGTTTTTGAGATTTACAGGCGACTGCATAAATCTAACCTACACAAAATGAATGCGATACCCGTTTGTTTAGTTAATCGGGATTAATGGCTTTTCATCTAAAAATTTAGGAAATTTATATTTTTTTTAACTAAATTTACAGTAGATTTTGAACAATTAATTAAAAAACAATAGATATGATTAGAGTTTGTTTAGCAGACAATTATCCTGTTGTCCATTTTGGCGTTAAATCTTATTTTAAGGATCATATAGATATCAGTATTGTTGCGAATGTCGGGAATTTCTCGATGGTTAAAGATGTGCTGTATACTAAAGAGATAGATGTTTTGGTATTGGATTTGGATTTGGACGGTCTTTCGAGTATTTACGAACTCAAGGCGATTATAAAGAATTACACCAAAACGAAAATTATCATTTTCAGTAGCTTTTCAGAGCAGATTTATGCACCAAACGCCATTAAGGCGGGCGTTGCGGGTTATGTTCACAAGACTTCTAAGCTCGAAAGCCTCGGAATTGCGATTATGAAAGTGCATTCGGGCAACATTATCCTGAACGAAACGATCAAGAAAAGCCTCGCGCTGATTGCCAAACAGAATAAAAGTGAGCGTTTGTACCGGAAATTGTCCAACCGTGAAATCGAGGTACTGCGTTATCTGAGCAACGGCAAAAAGAACAATGAGATTTCGACGATTCTTGGCCTGAATGAAAAAACGATCAGTACGTATAAGCTTAGGTTGCTCACGAAATTGAACGTTACGAATCTGGTTGATTTGGTGAATAAGGCAAAAACCCTTGAAATCGTTTAACTATAGCGCGACATTACTCTTCCCAGTTTGTTCGAAAAAGTATTGATTAGCTTGTAGTAATCCATCGCCATGGAAAGTGGCTCGGTATTGTCTGCATCGACTTCTGATGAAATTTCGCCTTTGAGTTCTTCAATAATCCTGTCTACCAGGAACCAACGCATTGTTAATATCGTTTCAGAAACATACTGGCTGATGGTTTGGTCTTTGAGCTTTACGATAATTTGCTGTCCTTCCCAGTTGTGCAGCGTTTGCTGTTCTTCGAGCATGAGAATATCGGTCACTTCGGGCGAGAATTCAGGCGGCAATTGCATTAAATATTGTTCGATGCTGAAAGTCTCATTCTGGTGGAAATAATTAATCAGATCATTATAGATATCCCGGAAAAGCGGATTGGCCAGTTCCACCTCATCTTCCTGAAGGCTGAGATAAATGCGTTGGTAGACTTTATATTCCTTCATCTCTTTTACCGTTTCGACTTCGCCTTCTTCATTTGCTTTCAAAATCAGATCTTCAAATTCTTCGATTTTACTGCCATAAAGCAACAGGATTTCGATGATTTTGCGTTCGAGTTCGTACAGGACATCGATTTTTTCAGTCGGAATCGCCTCTTCATTTTTAACGACTTCAAACGCTTTCCGCTGTTCTTCTTTGAGGCTTCTGCCCGCTTCCTTGATGTCTTTATTGGTCAGCTGTGCGAGCGTACTAACCAATACCTGCTCCGAAATATCCATAATCCGGGATGTTTCCTGAATGTAGATTTCACGTTGGATCCTGTCCTTGATTTTGGAAATACTCGTCACCATATCGCGGATTAGATCTGCTTTTTTGACCGGATCATTCTTGGCTTCATCCATCAGCAAAGACGCCTTGAACTGGATGAAATCCTTGGCATTGGTTTCGAGATAGGCCGTTAAATCCTCATAGGATGATTTTTTGGCAAAACTGTCGGGATCTTCGCCATCGGGAAAAGTGCAGACCTTTACGTTCATGCCTTCTTCCAGGATCAGGTCGATTCCGCGGATCGAGGCGCGCAAACCGGCCGCATCGCCGTCGAAAAGTACGGTGATGTTCTTGGTAAGCCGATTAATGAGGCGAATCTGGTCGGGCGTTAAGGCCGTTCCGGAAGAAGCGACGACATTTTCAATTCCGGATTGGTTGAACTGGATCACATCGGTGTAACCTTCAACGAGATAACAATTGTTGAGTTTGGCGATGGATTGTTTCGCCTGAAAAATACCGTAAAGCACTTTACTTTTATGATAAATATCACTTTCAGGAGAGTTTAGATATTTGGCTGCTTTTTTATCATTTGTCAGAATCCGTCCGCCAAAACCCAGGATTCTTCCTGACATGCTTTGAATCGGAAACATCACGCGGCTGCGGAAACGGTCGATTAATCTTTCCTCTTTATTGATCGTTAAGCCCGTGCTTTCAAGGAATTCGAGCTTGTAACCTTTGCCGAGCGCTTCTTTTGAAAACGCATCCCAGGTTTCAGGTGAATAGCCAAGTACGAATTTCCTGATGGTTTCATTGGTAAAACCGCGTTCCTTGAAATAAGAATAGCCGATGGCTTTGCCTTCTTCCGAATTCAATAACGTATCGTGGAAATATTTTGAGGCGAATTCTGATACCAAATACATCGATTCGCGCACATCTGTATTGGCTTTTTCTTCGGGCGATTGTTCGATTTCCTCGATTTCGATGTTGTATTTTTTAGCGAGGTAGCGAATGGCTTCGGGATAGGTAAAATGCTCATGCTCCATCAGGAATGCCACGGCATTGCCGCCTTTCCCCGAACTGAAATCCTTCCAGATTTGCTTTACGGGCGATACCATAAAAGACGGCGAGCGTTCGTCTGAGAACGGGCTGAGTCCTTTGAAATTGCTTCCGGCGCGTTTGAGCTGGACGAAATCGCCGATGACCTCTTCTACGCGGGCAGTTTCGAAAACGGTATCTATGGTGGCTTTTGAGATCATTTCTTTGAGTGGCCGAGTGGCTGAGTTTTCAGTTTGTGCGAAAGTTACAATAATCTACAATAATCTACAATAATCTACAATATTTGTAAGCATTTAGCCCTGATGGAAGCGGCATCCTTTTGCAGAGTCCCGACACTTCGGGACTCTGCAAAAGATAGAGCGGACAGCAGGAATAGCTTCAAATCAAAATCAAGGCAACTGAAACAGATTGCTTCGCTTTGCCTGCAATGACAGGCCACAGAACGACTATTTTCACGGACGGTTCGCAGTGACGAAAAAAAGCGCCTCTTTCGAAGCGCTCAGGTATAAACTAACTCTAACAAAATTCTTTAATTCCAGTCCCAGCGGAGTCCGAGGGAAATGCTGTTCTGGTCGACCGGATTGTCTTCGAAAAACGGGTTCAGGTCGTATTTGCAATACAAACTCAACTCTTTCCAGCCTGCGTAGGCGCTGACGCCGTAGACGAAATCGGTTACATTGTAATCGCCTTTGGTTTTTTGCTTCACATCGTCGCCTTTATAATCTTCGAATTCGAGGATTTGTTTGGTGCGAACATTGGTCCCGACGAAACCGCCCAACCCGACACGGAAGGAATCGTGCGTCCTGAAAACCCTTTTATCATCTTTCATTTCAGAACCTGATAAATCGAATTCGAGGTGTACGGGAACGATAATGCTGACATTTCTGAAATGTGTGTCTTTTTGGTGAATCGGACTTGTGGTAAGATACGTCTGGTCTCCGGATTCCGTAAAAATGCGGTTGTCGGTCGGACGCAAGGTATTGTAGGTCACCGAAACGCCGTATTTGGCATGCAGCAAGTTATAGTTTTGGAAAATCCTTGTGTTTCCGGTGACTCCGAGTTCGAAATAATGGGAGCGCAGATATTTGAAATCGGAATGTGCAACGGCACCGTCAGTGACTAAATTGGTCGCTCCGAATGAGAATACAAATTGGGAAGTGGTCCTGGATTCGCCGGCTTCATATCTGTTCTTCCTGTTCTTTTTCGGGTCCCACGAAATTTTGTAGGTATGCTCGGAGGAATCTTTTTCAGTGATTTTACCGTCGACCTTTTGCTGGACGAGATCTTTGAGTTCGTTTTGTGCTTCATTGACGCGAAATTCGATGCTTTTTGCCCTGGCTTCGGCGAGCTGTAGTTTTTTTGCGTCGGCTTGGTCAGCAGTTATGGAACCGCTTTCGAGTTGGGAATTGACGGCTTCGATTTCGAGCTTCAATGACGCTTTTTCGTCTTTGGTGATGTTTTCGATTTTATCGGCAATCGCTTTTGCCTTGTCCTCAAAGGTTTCCTGTGCAAAAGTTTTCGTTAAAAACAGGCACAGTAAGGATGCTAAGTAAATAGTAAAATTTCTCATGATTTAGATTTTAAATGTGATTAATGATTATTGCTGGATGTTCCTGTTGGAAACGGTCTCGGCCACTTCCTGGTAACTTCTGTTGACTGTCCGCAGCATTTTTTCGCGGAACGAGAGGTTGACTTCGCCGTCTACCTGCGATAACAGGCTTTTGGCGTTGACTTTAACTGAAGTCTTTTGATTTTGATTGTTTTGGGTTGGCGCAACGGCGGCTAAAAGTTCGTCAACTTTAGCGGGCGTTGTAAGCTGCTCCGTTTTTTGATTGATGGCAGAGCCTGATTGCTGACGCTGCGGGTTGCCCGATGCGATTAATTCCGGATTTTTCTGAATTTCATTAACCGCAGGAACAGGATTGCTGATTGGATTTGATTGTGGTGATTGATGATGGTGGATTGATGATTTTATTTTAATTTCGGCAGTATCGGCCGAAGCGATATTTTCGGCGGCGGCTTGCGGAATGACTGTATCGGTTGTTGCTGTATTTTCGGAAGGTTTGTCTGGTGTGTTGTTTTCGATTACGACATCGTTTCTTTTCACGTCGATCAATTCTTCAGTGTTGCTGAAGAAAACGGTTCCGATTAATAGAAATCCCAAAAAGCTTGCAGCAATATACAACCATCCGTAGCTGCGTTTTGGCTTTTTTCCCTCAGCAACGGTAAGCATTGCATCAAGGCGGTCCCAGGCGTTTTCACTTGGCGTGATTTTGCGCTGATCGAGTTTATTCCTGAACTCTTTATCTGATTTAGTCTGTCCCATTGCTGTAATTTTTTAACTTTAATACTTGTTCCTGCAACATCTTCCTGGCGTGGCACAATTGCGATTTGGATGTTCCTTCGCTGATGCCTAGCATGGTCCCGATTTCCTGGTGTTTATAGCCTTCTATCGCATATAAGTTGAAAATCATTTTGTATCCATCGGGTAACGAATCGATGACCGACTGGATATCGTCAACATTGAGGCCGCTTTCGATGTTGTTAAAGGAATCTTCCTTGTAATATTCGTCTTCAAGAAAGTTGACTTTTTTCTGTGCCCTGATAAACGAAATGCACTCATTCACCATAATCCTTCTGATCCAGCCTTCAAAACTGCCTTTGCTTTCAAAATTCTTAAGATTGGCGAACACTTTCATAAAAGCCGTAATCATCAAATCTTCGGCGTGCTGCAAATCCTTTACATATTGTCGGCAAACACTTAACATTTTGGGAGCAAACTTCGAGTAGATCTTCTGCTGTGCGTGTCGATTATTTTCGACAGCCAGTTTGACGATTTCGTGTTCTTCCTGATGTAAGTTTATAACTTTCACAATTGATTTGTAAGTGTTTCTATGGGTATAGACGGGAATGGTCGTAAAATGGTTGTACGGGGATTTGAAAAAAATGCAATTAATTTCAAAATTCCAGTAAGATCAATGCCTGACGAGCGAATTTTTTTTGAAAAATTTTTACTTTTTTCGCTCAATCACATAATTAACCATAACGATAAGCGATTGCTTGAACTCAGATTCGGGGTAATGCTGTAATAATTTTAAAGCGCTTTGCTGGAATTCGATCATTTTCTGCTCGGCATAAGATAACCCGTGGTGGTCTTTTACGAAGGCAATCACTTCCTTCACGCGCTTCTTATCCTTATTGTGGTTTTTGACCGAATTGATGAGCCACGATTTTTCCTTAGCCGTACAATTGTTCAATACATGAATCAAAGGCAGCGTCATTTTTTGTTCCTTGATGTCGATTCCGGTGGGTTTGCCGATGGCTTCTTCTGTATAATCGAACAAATCGTCCTTGATCTGGAAAGCCATCCCGATGAGTTCGCCGAATTTGCGCATGTTCTCCACTTCCGCCTCATCTTCAATAACCGATTTGGCTCCAAGCGCACAGCAGGCCGCGATTAACGTCGCCGTTTTCTTGCGGATGATTTCGTAGTAGACCGCTTCGGTAATATCCAACCGCCTGGCTTTCTCTATCTGCAAAAGCTCGCCTTCGCTCATTTCACGAACGGCTACTGATATAATCCTGAGCAAATCAAAGTCGCCGTTGTCAATCGAAAGCAACAATCCTTTCGAGAGCAAATAATCGCCGACCAAAACCGCAATCTTATTTTTCCAAAGCGCATTGATGGAGAAAAAACCGCGCCTTCTGTTGCTGTCATCAACCACATCATCGTGGACGAGCGTTGCCGTGTGGATCAGTTCGATTACCGAAGCGCCGCGATAGGTACGTTCGTTTACATTGCCTTCCGAAACCATTTTTGCAGTCAGAAATACAAACATCGGACGCATCTGCTTGCCCTTTCTGTTGACGATATAATAAGTAATCCTGTTGAGTAGCGCCACTTGGGAAGTCATTGACTGATAGAACTTTTTTTCGAAAAGTTCCATCTCCAGAAGTATCGGCTGTTTTATTTGTGAAGTTACATTCATTGGCATTCCAAAGATAGACTTTAGCGGTTAAATGGCAAAGGTTAAAATTTGTTAAGATTTTTTAGTAACCTTGTTAAACCAATTGATTTTAGACAGGTCTTACCATCCAAACT
>DATHGE010000134.1:0-11444 GCA_035317805.1 Flavobacterium sp.
CAGCCGACAGCGGTTTGGATTCCTATCTTTGGTCTACGGGCGAAACAACGCCTGAGATTGTTGTCAGCCAACCGGGGACGTACACGCTTGAAGTGACGCGAACCACGAATAATGTGACTTGCACCGCGACTTATACTATTGTTGTAGTGGCTTCCAATACCGCGACCATCGGTCATATCGATACGGTCGACTGGACCTGGGACCAAAATACGATCACGGTGGTGATTGACCAAAGCAGTCTGGGGAATTACGTGTATTCGCTCGATGGCGTCAATTTCCAACCCGGAAACACGTTCTATGGCCTTTCGCCGGGAACGTATACCGTTTATGTAAAAGACATGTATGGATGCGATACTGTTTCCCAGATTGTACACCTATTGGGCTATCCGAGATTTTTCACGCCAAATGGCGACGGTTACCACGACTATTGGCAAATCATCAATGCGACCGTCGAACCCAATATGAAAATCTACATTTTTGACCGGTACGGGAAACTGCTCACCGGTTTTGGTTCCGACAGCCCGGGTTGGGACGGAAGATACAACCAACACGATATGCCTTCCACCGATTACTGGTTTCTGGTAATCCGTGAAAACGGCGACGAAAAGCGCGGCCATTTTGCCATGAAGCGATAAAAAAAGCTACCCGTTCGGATAGCTTTTTTTTATTTTCTATTAATGCATTATCTGCGCCACGTCTTCCGGGTTGTGCTTGTGTTTGAATAAGATCGCAAAAGCAATTGCGATGACCAAGGCATAACTGGCAAACGCCAGCCAGATATTCGGCCAGTCTTTCATAAAAATGGTATGGCTCAAAGTACCATCCAGACCAACTGTCGCTTTTGAATTCTTTATAAAATCTGCAAGATGGCTATTTCCCGGGTCGGTTTGAAGGTGTGCGGCCAACCCCGATACCGTTGTGTAAGCTTTGGTAAAGAAATGTTCAATAACCCATCCGGCAATTACGCTTCCTAAAACAGCACCTACACCATTGGTCATCATCATGAATAAGCCCTGCGCGGAAGAACGTGTTTCCGCGTCGGTGTTGCTGTCTACAAACAAAGACCCTGAAATGTTGAAGAAATCGAATGCCATTCCGTAAACTACACACGAAAAAATAATCATCCACAATCCGTTAATAGGATCCCCAAATGCGAACAAGCCGAAACGCAATACCCAGGCAAACATACTGATCAGCATAACCTGCTTTATTCCAAAACGTTTCAGGAAAAACGGAATCGCGAGTATAAATAATGTTTCTGAAATCTGCGAAATCGACATGACAATTGTAGAGCGCTCCACGACGAATGACGTCGCATATTTCGGGAAATGCTCAAATTCACTCAAAAACAAATCGCCATAAGCATTTGTAAGCTGCAGTGCGCCTCCGAGGAACATCGCAAAAATGAAAAATAAGGCCATCTTGTAAGTTGCGAAAAGTTTAAACGCACCCAATCCGAGTGTTTCGGCGATGGAAGCATTTTCTTTCGTTTGGCGCAACGGCGGACATTTCGGCAATGTCAACGCATATAGAGCCAGAATAATCGCGACGATACCCGCAATATAAAACTGATTGGCGGTTGCTTTACTATCGGTAAGGTTCGTAATCCACATCGCCACAATAAAACCAATAGTTCCCCAAACGCGGATTGGCGGAAAATCCTTGACCACATCACCATTACTCTGTTTCAATACCGTATAGGAAACTGAATTGCTCAGAGAAATCGTTGGCATGTAGAAACACATCGCAACAAACATGACATAAATGAACGTAGTCGGATCGTCGACGGTTGGCAGATAAAACAATACCAACGCATATAGAATGTGCAGGATTGCATATAGTTTTTCAGCATTAATCCAGCGATCGGCAATAATTCCTGTTATCGTGGGCATAAAGATTGAGGCGAAACCCATCGTCCCGAAAACGAGCCCGAACTGTGTGTTGTCCCAATGTTTGGTGCCAAACCAATAATTGGCAATCGTTAAAAGCCATGCGCCCCAAACAAAGAATTGCAGGAAGCTCATTAAAATCAATCGGAATTTTATGCTCATAATAGTTTATTTGGTGTTTGAAAAATAACAGCCCGTAAAACTAATATTAAATATGAGATAAACAAAAATTTACAAGGTTATTGACTCGGAGATATCCTACGTTGAAACGGCTTCAAATTATTGCCGGTTGAAACAAGCTTTGATGACAACATACGCGAAAAATCATTAATTCTGACAATTTTCCGGTGGAAAAGGGTTTGGAAAACCACATCCGGATTGGTTTTGATATATTTCAAGCGTACAATCTGTCCGGAAATAGTCTGAATCTAAACGAAAACTCATTGAACCTGGATCATAATTAAAGACAATCCCGGGAACCGTTTTATAAGTCACGGGTTCAAATTCAAAATCGGGATTTAAAAGGCAAGTTACATTTTGACAGGCAGCTCGCCAAATTTCCGGTGTAACAGGCGTATTAAAAAGGGAAGGATCCAAAATTCGTTCTTCAATCACATTGCTGCTGTTCCTGACCAATACCAAAGGCGCTGTATGGTAAACCCAGGGAACACAACACAAACCTGCTGAGGCAATCAAGTCACCAAAAATATATTGCTTTTGACAGTTGTAACCATTCGCATTTAATATTTGCTTCATTTTATGAGCCCTTGCATTACAGCCGTCAGTAGCAAATTGAAAAGTCAAGCAACCCTCTTGAAAATTGGTATTTGCACAAGAATTATTGAGAATGATCTCGTAGACATTCGTAAGCGATATCTCATCGGGAAAGATTGAAAGGAACGCCGGGTCGGGCCGATTCATAATCTCGCTGTCTGCCCTTACCAAATCTTTTCTGTAATTTAGGATATCCTGTTCCGTAACAGCTTGCACTTTGGCAATTTTATTGGTTCCCTTATAGGCAAATATTCTTAACGGAATGTCCTTTCCAATCACCTCTTTAATTAATTTGATATCATTGGTATGGCTGTCGATCGTCAAATCAAATTCGAACGGAACAGGCGTTTGAACGAAACCAACAGTTGCTTTGCTATCTGCTACCATTATTTTGAAAGGTGCGAATTTTGTGATTTCTTCTGTACCGCTATCAACATTTTTAACATACGGTGATTCTGAGCTACAGGAATTCAAAACCAATAAAATGCAAATACACCAAAGCGGAAATCTCAAATTCGAACATTGTTTCTCCATATTGATTATTTTTTGATGATTTTAGAAGTTGATTTAACCCCATTACAATCGACGTTTAAAAAATATAATCCTTTTTCGAGATCGGAAATATTATAGCTGTCAGATTTACTATATTTTTTGACGACCGAACCTCTGATATCCGTAAGTAATAGATTATAGTTTTCCGACATAAAATCATCGTTAAATCGAATTTTAAAAATATCCTGGACAGGATTAGGATATACAATGATTTTATTTTTTAAATCAAAAAATTTCCTGTCCAAATTTGCGGTAACAAGCACATCATCAATCGTTACTGCGTCGGCATCATTGGCAATATAATGAAATCGTATTTTTATCATTTCGTTTACATGATCATGCAAGTCAATCACAACATTTAACGTTGCGTCTTCCTCAAAAAAACCATAATCTTCTTCTACCCACAACTGATAATTCGAAGAGCCGTTATTCGTAAAAACATAAAAATTACCATTTTGAAATGGAGACACCATAAAAAGGTAATTCAATTTGACTTTGAAAGTTAAATAGGCCGTTGAGTAACCCGTCAAATTGATAAATGGCGTAATTAACTGCTCGCTCTGATCCTCGTCAATCCAGTTTACAGTAGCCGAGCCTGACCCGTTGATCGATGAAGTTGTTCTTTCCCATGTATTTGTTGGGTGTGAACTTATAACTTGCCAGCCGGCAGGGGGAAATTCGGGCGCGTCAAAATTTTCAGTTAATGCATCCTGGGCATTGCAAAAGACAACTGGAATAAGCATTAAGGCGAATAGTCCTATTTTCATATCAAATATAGCACTTTTTTTTAACGATATCATCCCTGCAAACATTGGTGAACGAGCATTAAAACCGTTTCAAATTGTTCGTTCCTGCTCAGGTGAGAATTATCGATTTCAAAAGCGCCCGAAGCTTTTACCAATGGCGAATCGTCGCGGTGCGTATCGATATAATCGCGCTCTTCGACGTTCTTCAGAACCGCCTCATAGGAAACGTCCTGCCCTTTTGCGTTGAGTTCGTCGAATCGCCTTTGCGCACGCGTCTGCGGACTGGCAGTCATGAATATCTTGAGTTCGGCGTCCGGAAAAACAACCGTCCCGATATCGCGTCCGTCCATGACAATGCCTTTGCCCTTGCCCATCTGCTTTTGCTGTTCTACAAGCTTCGCGCGGATTTGGGATATTTCGGCGATTTTGCTTACGAAGCTGGAAACTTCGATGGTTCGGATTTCCGTTTCGATATTCGTCCCGTTCAGGTACATTTCACCGAAACCCAGATCGGGGTTGAATTGGAACTCGAGATTGATAAACGGCAGGCTGTTGACGAGGCTTTCCTTATCGAAATATTCCGAATTGATATAACCATTCTGCATCGCAAAAAAAGTGACCGCACGGTACATCGCGCCCGTATCAACATAAACATAGCCGAGGTATTTGGCCAGTTGTTTGGCTAAAGTGCTTTTTCCTGTGGAAGAAAATCCGTCGATCGCAATGGTAATTTTTTTACTCAAAATAAGGATTGTTGGTTATTGCTCGGCAAAATTGATCGTCAGCCCGAACAGGCTGGTGTTGGCCGCAAGCGTGTATCTGGAATAGGAATAGTCGAATTTGAGTCGTCCCATTTTCAATCCCAATCCGACAGAAATCCCCGAGAAATTACGCTGTTCGAGCAAACGCAGCTCTTCTGCCCTTCTGAAATTATAACCTACGCGGAAATTGAATCCTTTTTTTGGAAAAATCTCCGCACCTATAATTACGTGTCGCAAAGCATTATTGAAAAAGCCGACCTTTTCAGGGGTCGAACCGCCGTCGATATTATTCTGCGCCCGTGCGGGATTGGAAAAAGAGACTTTCCATTGCTGCAGGTTTTCCAAAGTCAGGTGCCAACGGATCGGCACATTTTCCATTTCCTGCGAGATTCCGGCCATGATTTCCATCGGCAGTTTCTCGTTCGTATCTTCGTATTTGGTGAATTGGGTCCCGATATTCCTGATCACAATCGCATAATTGATGTCGTTGTCCTCATCGATGTAAATTCCGCCAAGGTCAATAGCGCCGCCAAAGGAATTGTAGCTTTCCAGTGTGGAGGAAATCAGCTTTCCGGTTGCGCCGATATGAAAATCTGTAAAAGGAATGTTGTAGGAATAACCGAAATTCAGTGCGATTTCACTTCCCGTAAAGCTCGCGGTTTTGGTCCCGTTCTCATCATATCCGTCAAAACTTCCGTAGTTGACATAGTTTACGCCGGCGGCAAAAGTCTGCAGATGTCGGTCGTAAGTATACGCGTAAGCGGCGGTTCCGTATGTCACTTCACCGAAATAGCTGCCGTAGTTTACCGCCAGTCGGTTGTCCATTTCGGGGTTAATCGTCGCAGGATTGAAATTGAACTGATTGACGTCATAATCGTAAATCGTAAGTACTTTTCCGCCCAAAGCGGCCTGTCTTGGCGAAGTGACGAGATTCAAAAACTGGTAAACAGATTGACCTCCAACCTGACTGTAAGCTACAGTCCCAAATAAAATAAGCAGGAAGTTAAGGAGTTTTCGGATCATGTTTTGTGCGATTTCTGTAAGGTATAACGCAAATGCGAAGATATTATTTTTAATAAAAAAACGGCCAAATTATTTAGCCGTTTTTCATTATAAAATTTTTGCGTTCCTGACTTTCTCGCCGGTGAGTGCAAATTTGAGCACTTCGCTCATTTCCTTGACGTAATGGAACGTGAGCCCTTCGATATATTCCGCCTTGATTTCGTCCACGTCCTGCTTGTTCTCGACGCACATGATAATTTCCTTGATATTTGCCCTTTTGGCGGCGAGAATCTTTTCTTTGATTCCGCCTACCGGAAGCACTTTTCCACGCAAGGTAATTTCACCGGTCATGGCCAGGCTTTTCTTCACTTTCTTTTGCGTAAGCAAAGAAACCAGCGAAGTCAGCATCGCAATTCCTGCACTCGGTCCGTCTTTTGGAGTTGCACCTTCCGGAATGTGGATGTGAATGTTATGTTTGGCGATCATATCCTGGTCGAGGCCGAGTTTCTCAGCATTCGCCTTGATGTATTCGAGCGCTATGGTTGCCGATTCTTTCATGACCGTCCCGAGATTTCCAGTCATCGTCATTGTTCCTTTCCCTTTGGAAATCAACGATTCAATGAAAAGGATGTCGCCGCCAACGGAAGTCCATGCCAAGCCGGTCACAACTCCGGCAACGTCATTATTTTCAGATTTGTCGCGCTCCATTCTCGGAACACCCAAAATTTTTACGATATCTTCATCGGTGACTTTCTTGTTGTATTCTTCTTCCATCGCAACCGATTTGGCCGCGTTTCGGATGACCTGGGCTATTTTGGCTTCGAGTCCGCGTACTCCGGATTCACGTGTATAACCTTCCACAATTTTCTCCAATTGTCTTTTCCCGATAGAAAAATCTTTCGGCGTCAGGCCATGTGCGGCCAATTGTTTTGGGAATAAATGCTGACGGGCGATTTCGACTTTCTCTTCAATCGTATAACCCGACATCTTAATAATTTCCATCCTGTCACGCAAGGCAGGCTGGATGGCGCTGAGATTATTGGAAGTGGCTATGAACATCACTTTCGACAAATCATAACCCATTTCGAGGAAATTATCATAGAAGGAACTGTTCTGTTCCGGATCTAAAACTTCAAGCAAAGCCGAAGACGGATCGCCTTGGTTGCTGCTCGATAATTTATCGATCTCATCCAAAACGAAAACCGGATTGGATGTCCCGGCTTTTTTCAGACTTTGGATAATCCTTCCGGGCATGGCGCCGATATAGGTTTTCCTGTGCCCGCGGATTTCGGCTTCGTCACGCAAGCCGCCAAGCGAAATCCTCACGTATTCACGTCCCAAAGCTTCGGCAACCGATTTTCCGATGGAAGTTTTTCCAACGCCCGGAGGTCCGGTCAAACAAATAATCGGTGATTTCATATCATTGCGCAGTTTCAAAACGGCGAGGTGTTCAATCATCCTTTTCTTGACGTCTTCGAGGCCGAAATGATCTTTGTCGAGGATTTTCTGTGCGCGCTTTAAATCGAAATTGTCTTTTGAAAAATCATTCCACGGCAACTCCAGAATCAGCTCGAGGTAATTGCGTTGGATCCCGAAATCGGGCGCCTGCGGATTCATGCGCTGCATTTTCGACAATTCCTTATCAAAATGCTTTGCGGTTTTATCGTCCCATTTTTTGGCTTTCGCCTTGAGACGCATGTCTTCGATTTCCTGTTCGTTTGAAACGCCGCCAAGTTCTTCCTGTATGGTTTTCATCTGCTGGTGCAGAAAATATTCGCGCTGCTGCTGGTCGAGGTCGAAACGCACTTTAGACTGAATGTCGTTTTTGAGTTCCAGTTTCTGGAATTCGATATTCATAAAACGCAAGGTTTCCAAAGCCCTTTCCTTTAAGGCGTTGATGGCAAGCAAATCCTGCTTCTCTTTAACCGTAAGGTTCATGTTTGAGGAAACGAAATTCACAAGAAACGACTGGCTTTCGATATTTTTGATGGCGAAAGTGGCTTCGGTTGGGATATTCGGGCTTTCCTTGATAATCTGGATGGCGAGTTCTTTGATGGACTCGAGAATGGCGAGGAATTCCGTATCGTGTTTTCCGGGACGCTTCTCCTCGACTTCCTTGATGTTGGCCATCAGATAAGGCTTCTCTGCAGTTACGGCGTCTATTTCGAAACGTTTTTTTCCCTGAAGGATTACGGTAATATTTCCGTCGGGCATTTTTAAAACACGCAGGATTCTCGCAACTGTTCCTATTTTATGGATATCGTTTTTTGTGGGATCTTCGTCTTCCTCGTTTTTCTGGGCGACGACACCGATGATTTTACCGGCGGCGTTTGCGTCATTGATGAGCTTGATGGATTTATCGCGTCCGGCAGAGATTGGAATCACTACCCCCGGGAATAAAACGGTATTGCGCAAAGGCAAAATCGGTATGGAAGCGGGAAGTTCTTCATTGAGCATTTCCTCTTCGTCTTCCGGCGTCAGGAGTGGTATTAATTCTGCGTCGGAGTCGAAT
Organism: Flavobacterium sp.; assembly: GCA_035317805.1. Taxonomy (GTDB): domain Bacteria; phylum Bacteroidota; class Bacteroidia; order Flavobacteriales; family Flavobacteriaceae; genus Flavobacterium. Next base: position 8,237 of record DATHGE010000134.1, read on the forward strand.
TCCTGTAATGACAAATTGTCAAAACTAAATATTTTTGAATGTGGCATATTTTCAAAAAGGGGTCAAAATGACATTAAAATTTGTAAATGGTAGACAAATATAAAAGAAGTAAACATTAATCTATAGTAAAATCGATGTACTGCTTATTAATTCGTTGCATAATATAAAAGGTCAAGTTTTGTGCCATAAAAAAATCCGCCGGAGCGGATTTTTATGCTTTTTCTTAACGGATTACTGGGTATAAGGAATGTTGGTGAAAACGCCGTTTGTAAATTCCTTGGTGGTGATATTTCCGTCTACATCTTCGTCATAACCTGTAAAATTAAAGGTTCCCGACATGGTCATCGTCACCGGGTCAATTGTCGTGATGGTTACCTGTCCGGTGTTGTCTGTATCATCATCAGGATTTACGGCTACATAAAGCTCCGGTTCACCAAATCCCGGACTGTAAGAAAGGAAGTGCTCGTTTGCGAGATAAGAGCCGGTTGCGGTTCCGTCAAGGCTGATGTTGAATGATTCGAGTTCGGCACCTTTGTAGGCGCTAATCGATATTTGTCCGTCGGATATCACCGCATCCACTTGGGTCGCGATGTAGGTTTGTGCATCAAAATCTACTTTGAAGCTCGCTGTTCCCGGGATTATTGGTGTAGTAGGATTCAGGGGAATCGCCGGGTCAACTGGTTCGTCTTCACAGGAAGACATGCCGAATGCAGCAAAGAAAACTGCTGCAATGGCTATAAATTTTAATTTAGTCATTTGGGAGGTTTAAAAAAATAATTCCCAAATATAATTAAATCATTCTTTGCGTCATAGAAAAAATTTTACATTATTTTTATAAAAGTGTAACACTAAAAAAATAACCCCGTCATTGGTATAAATCACAATCATCTGTTTGAGTTTAGCTAAACAAAATATCGAGGAAATCATTTCGCTCTGCCGCCAAAAAAACCAAAAAGCACAATTTGAGGTTTACAATCGCTATAGCAAGGCGATGTATAATGTGGCGTACAGGATTGTGAAGGACGCGCATTTTGCAGAAGATGTGATGCAGGAAGGTTTCCTCAAAGCTTTCACCAAAATAGATGATTACCGGCAGGAAGTGGCTTTTGGCGCATGGCTCAAGCGGATTATTGTGAATTACAGTATTGATTTCTGTAAAAAGGAAAACAGATTCAGGGCAGACGATATTGAGAAAGTCATGTATAAGGTTGAGGATTCTGCTGCAGCGGAACCGGAAGTTGATTTCACGCATCTCAAAGCCAGTCAGGTACTCGCTGCCATCGAAAACCTCAAAGACAGTTACCGGATGGTGCTCACGCTTTTTTACATCGAAGGCTACGATCAGGAGGAAATCACCGAAATACTCAACATCAGTTACGCCAATTGCCGGACGACCATCAGCCGGGCGAAAGAAAGCTTAAGAAAAAAATTAGAAGACTCGAGGCAAAGCCGAACTGAGCAAAGCTAAATAAAATAGGACAATGGAAAAGAACAATGACAACATGGATCGCTTATTTGAAAAGTTACAGGACCAATGGGATATTCACCAGCCTGATGAAAACCATTACGACCGATTTTTGGAAAAACAGGCCCGGAAAACCAGAAAAAGGAATTATTGGTATTCGCTTTCGATAGCGGCTTCCATCCTGCTGCTGGTAGGTTTCTTCACTTTCTTTAACAACCGCCAAAGGACGATTGAGACGAACGATCTCGAATTCGCTTCCAAACAAACGAAAGAAACCGATTCGATCTTTACGGCCATGATCCGGATGGAGCTCGATAAGGTTAAGGAGAAAAAATCCCCGATTAACGAAAAGATCGTTTCTGATGCGCTCGTCCAAATGGAAATACTCGATAAGGATTACGACAAAATCAAACAGGAACTCATCAAAAACGGCGAAAGCAAACAGATTATCTACGCGATGATCCGCAACCTCCAAACCAGGATCTCCTTCCTCGAAGACGTTTTAGAGCATCTTGAAAATAACGAAAAATTAAACAATACCACTCATGAAAACACTATGTAAACTATTACTTATATTCTTAATCCTGCCGGTTTTCGCTTTTGCGAACGGATCGGATCTGGGTAAGTATTCGAAACAAAAAACAATCAAAAAAGCTTATATCGTTAACCCTGACGCCGGAATCGACATCAGCAATTCTTACGGGAATGTTTATGTAACGACGTGGAATGAAGACAAAATCGAACTCGACATCCTCATTAAAGTGACGGGCGACCGTGAAGAATGGGTCCAGAAAAAACTCGACGATATTGACGTCGACATCGAAGCGCTCAAAAACCTGGTTTCTGCAAAAACGGTCATTTCCAATAATGCCGGAAAAGGAAGCGGCAAGAACAGTACGATTGAAATCAACTACACCATCAAGATTCCAAAAAATGGCAGCGTGAAAATCAACAACCGTTATGGCGATGTCATTTCAACCGATTTGTTTGCAGCTACAAACATAAAATGCCAGTATGGGAAAGTGACTTTGGGGAAACTCAACAGCAACAACAACCAGATCAAGATCGAATACTGCAGCAAATCGACTGTGGATTATGTAAAAACCGGGACAATCAATGCTGATTATTCAGGGCTGACACTCAACGGATTCGGGACATTGGCACTCAAAGCCGATTATACCGACGTCAATTTAACCGAAGGCGGAAATCTCAAGTACGACTGCAGCTACGGCAAGCTCAGTCTGGGTAAAATCAGCAATCTTGAAGGCGACGGCGATTATCTTACGATCAGGGTCGATGAAATCCAGAACAATCTCAAAATAAACACGAGCTACAGCAGGCTGACGGTTGGCGACGTTAGCGCAAAAGCCGGAAACATCAGCGTCAATTCAGAATATACCGGAATCGACATCTCCTACAATCCGGCTTATGCGTTCGATTTCGATATCAGCCTCAAATATGCCAACCTCAAATATGACAATGACCTCGAGATGAGTTCCAAACAGGAAACGTCTTTCAGCAAAAGCTATAAAGGCTATTACAAAAAATCGGGCGCCAATAAAGTGGGTATCAGTTCAGAATACGGAAACGTATCACTTTCAAAAAATTAATAATCCTAAATTAAGATCATCATGAAGAAAATCACAGTTGTAATCGCACTGATTGTTTCGGTCGCAGCCAATGCGCAATGGGCCGAAAAAATCAAAGGAAACGGAAATGTCACTACCAAAAATGTTTCTACAG
>DATHGE010000135.1:0-7041 GCA_035317805.1 Flavobacterium sp.
ATCCGGCCAAAGTTGTCGGGTTGAAATCGTAATAATTTGCTGCGGTTCCGGTATAATTTACCGTGTCGAATGTCGTAAATCCGCCATTGAGGTAACCATAAGTCAGGTTGGTTGTGTTGTGTAAAACATCACCGCCTACAAGCACGCGATTCCTGATCGAACCGATGTTAAAATCACCGTTGAAGTTCTGTTGGAATTCCATCGTATTGTCGCGTCCGTTGGCATTCCATGCGTCACGCTCGATCTGGTAGTTCGGCAACAGATAAAACCATGGCTGGATACCGTTGGCACGGTTGGATCCGCTGCTGAAAACGGATTGCGAACTCCATTTATCGTTGAATTTGTACAATGCCTGCGCAAAGATGTTTACGCTTTTGGTCGTCGTTACGAAGTCGCCACCGTGGAAAGAACGTTTGAAATCCATCGGAATGTCCTTCGCATTGAAAATTCCAAGGTCTGAAGGCGAAGCGCCATATGGAATATAAATCAATGGCATACCTGCCGCTTCCACATTGGAAATTTCTGCCTCAATCGAAACGTTCAGTTTTTCATTCACCTGATAAGAGAAAGACGGCGCCGCAAAATAACTGCGGTTGGAACCAAAATCCTGGAATGTATTGGCGTTATTGAATGAGCCGTTGAAACGGAACAAAGCCGTGTGGTCTTCGTTGACCGGTGTGTTGACATCGGCAGTCACGCGATTAAAGCCATAGCTTCCGCCCTGATAAGCGATTTCCCCGCCAAATCCGTCGTAAGGCTTTTTGGTCACACGGTTGATCAATCCGCCGTAAGAAGTCAAAATGCTTCCGAATAGAGTCGCCGATGGCCCTTTGATGCTCTCGATGCGCTCCAGATTGGCCGCGTCCGAATTGCTCGTCACGCGTCCCACGATGCCGTTGCGCAACAATGCCTGCGTAACGAATCCGCGTGAAGCAAAATAAGAACCGCCGTCACCTGCACGGTTGGTCGAACCCCAAATCTGGTACAATCCGGTGATATTCTTTAGCGCTTCGTCCTGGTTAACGACGAGTTGGTCTTTCATCAATTCATTCGTTACCACGCTATAGACCTGTGAATTTTCGAGGTTTTTGATCGGCATACGCGCCACATAATCCGATTCGCGCTTGGTGTATTTGTTGCTGTTTCCGGTTACGTTGATTTCTTTCAGCGTTTCACTGCGCGTATTGAGCTGTAATCCGGAAATTGTTGTTTTCTGGTTGGCGGCGATTGTGAAAGGTGTCTCTTTCGTGGTGAAATTGACATGCGTCACCTTAAGCGTATAATTACCGGCTTTGAGGTTTTTGAATTCAAACTCTCCGATATCGTTGGTTTTACCGCCGAATTTCGTTCCGTTTACCGTTACGGTCGCATTGTCTATCGGGCTATTGTCTGAAGCCACAATTTTTCCCGTTACCGAGCCGGTTTCCTGTGCAAATGAAAACACACTAAATAGGACGGTGACCAGAATACTGAATAAATACTTGTTCATGGGTATGATTTTTTAAGTGCCGCAAAGATAAAGGCTGCAACCCAATCAAACAAGATTATTTTTAATTATTCTAAATAAGCATAGGCTTTATAATTTTAAGTGAGAATTTGATAAAAATTTAACGGTTAAAAAACCACACCCGAATTTTTCAGCAAGCTGCAGTTGGTTTTTCAGCGGATATTTTCAAAAAAAAAACCACCGGAAGTAAATCCGATGGCTCTTATTGTGGTTGAATTTGAATTTATTCTGAAACGGTTGCCGTTCTTCTGTTTCTCCTGTCGCGCAGCCAGTACTTGGTGCGTTTCACAAGATAAAACATCACCGGAACCATGACCAATGTCAACACAGTGGCGTAGGTGAGTCCGAAGATAATCGTCCAGGCCAGCGGTCCCCAGAAAACGACGTTGTCACCGCCGATGAATACGTGCGGATTCAAATCGGTGATCAGCGAGAAGAAGTCGAAGTTGAGTCCGATTGCGAGTGGGATCAATCCCAAAACCGCCGTCAAAGCCGTCAACAATACCGGACGCAGCCTTGATTTACCGGATTCGATAATCACACCTTTAATATCTTCCAATGACAGATCGTCGTGGGTTTTCAGATCGAGCTCGCGTACTTTATCATCGAGCAGCAAGACAAAGAAGTCCATCAATACGATCCCGTTCTTGACGACAATTCCCGCAAGCGAGATGATTCCCATCATGGTCATGAGCACGACAAAATCCATTCCCGCAATCACATAACCATAGAACACACCACTGAAACTGAGCACTACCGTAAACAAAATCACGACTGTTTTAGACACCGAGTTGAACTGCAGCACGATGATGATCATGATTCCCGCCAAAGCGAGGAACAACGCATACATCAGGAAACTCTGGTTTTTGCCCTGTTCTTCCTGAACGCCGGAAAACGAATACGTGATTCCCGTTGGCATTTGATAACTTTTCAGATCGGTTGCGATTTCTTTCGTAATCTCATCGCCGTTGTAACCCGTGAGCACATTCGAATAAACCGTCATGATGCGTTTCTGGTTCTTTCTTTTGATCTGGCTATAGGTCGACGTTTTTTCTGTGGTCGACACGCCCGAAATCGGAACCTGGACGATCTTCCCGTTATTCTGGTTGCGGAACGTCAGCGATTGGTTGAACAAAATACTTTCGTTCGTGCGCTGGTCTTGCTGCATACGCATCACGATGTTGTAATCGTCGTCGTCTTCCTTATAGGTCGAAATTTCCTGTCCGTAAAGCGAACGGCGCAAATTGAAACCCAATTGTCCGGTGGAAACGCCAAGGCTTCCGGCATTGACGCGGTCGACTTTCACCTCGAGTTCCGGACTGTCCTTATTCACATCCACGTTAAGGCGTTCGATACCCGGAATATTCTTTTGGTTGATGAAAGCGATCATTTTACTGGCTTCTTTGAGCATGTCATCGTAATCCATACCGGTGAGCTCGATACTGATCGGGTAACCCGCAGGCGGACCCGCAGCGTCTTTCTCAACGGTTACCGAAGCACCCGGAATGCCTTTCACTTTTGAGCGGATTTCTTCAAGGATATCGGACGTGTTGATGCCGCGCCTGAATTTGAATTCGGAGAAATTCACAGAAACTTTTCCTTTATAAGGTGTTTCCGATTGCGAACCGGCATCCACATTCGGGTTACCGGCGCCAACGCCAACTTGCGAAACGATCGATTCGGCGAGGTAATTTTCGTTGGTTTTCGGATCGACATATTTCTTGAGGATGTCGATGAACTGGTTCTCTACAAATCGGGTCGCCTTGTTGGTTTTTTCGATATCGGTTCCTTGCGGATATTCGATATAGGCGATAACCTGGTTCGGGATATTGTCCGGGAAGAACAATACTTTTCTTGGAAAGATTCCGAGCAGTACAAACGAAAACAGCAACATTCCGATAATTCCGACCAACGCCAGCCACGCATTCCTTCCGACAAGGATTTTGCCAAGGAAGCGCTTGTATTTGTCTTCTATTTTCGGAAAGAAACCATGTTGGAAATCCTGTGTCCATTGGTAGATTTTGATTCGGTACAGCCACATGAATACAAAGGCAATGATCGACAAATGCCCGATGGCGCGTGCGAGTTTCGAATCATAAACATTTCCGACAATCACAAAGATGACCGCGAGAATCGTAAAGACAACCGAGTATCTTTTCGCCGATTTTTTGGTAACGTTCTTGTCCTCAATATCCATCGAACCGCCCGTCATTGCTGCATTAATAACCATCGCAACGAACAATGAAGCGGTCAGGGTTACCGTAAGCGTAATCGGGAAATATTTCATGAATTTACCCATGGTTCCCGGCCAGAGCAGGAACGGAAGGAACGCCATCAAAGTCGTCGCGGTCGATGAAATTACCGGCCAGGCGATTTCCCCGATCCCGATTTTGGAAGCGTGGTAACGGTCCATTCCCTTTTTCATATTGGCAAATACGTTGTCGACGACCACAATTCCGTCATCCACAAGCATCCCGAGCCCCATTACCAACCCGAAGAGCACCATCGTGTTCAGCGTCAATCCGGCAGCCGAGAGGATACTGAATGCAATGAGCATCGATAACGGAATCGCCGCGCCCACAAACAGTGAGTTTCGCAATCCCATCGTAAACATCAGTACGATCATGACGAGGATGATCCCGAAAATAATGTGGTTCGACAATTCGTCCACCTGGTGTTCTACACGCGACGATTGGTCGTTGGTCAGTTTGATTTTCAAATCGGCCGGGAGGTAGGTTTTCCTGGCTTTCTCCAATCTTTCCTTCACCTGTTCAATGGCCGAAATCATATTGGTGTTCGAACGTTTCTTCACGTTGAGCATCACGACTTCCTTGCCGCTTTCACGCGCATAGGTCGTTTTTTCCTTTTCCTTAAAGCTGATTGCCGCGATGTCTTTGAGGTAAACGGTTCCGCCGAAAGATTTGACAATTACATTTTCGAGTTCTTTCGGATCTTTGATTTCACCGATGATCCGGATGTTGTTTCTCGAACCCTGCGAAATCAGGTTACCGCCCGAAAGCGTCATGTTTTCGTATTTCACGGCATTCTGGATGTCGTCGAAAGAAACCTGCGCGGCCTGCATCTTGAAGATGTCGACGGCGATTTCCACTTCTTTGTCATCCACACCCAGGATATCGACTTTCTTGACTTCGGGGATTTCTTCGATGTCGTCCTGAAGCAATTTCCCGTAGTCTTTAAGCTGTTGCGTCGTGTAATTCCCCTGAAGGTTGATGTTCAGGATCGGTACTTCTTCCGAAATGTTGAGTTCGAAAACGCTCGGTTCTACTTTTCCCCCGTTGTCGAGATTCGGCCAATCGGTATCGGCTTTGACAATGTCGACCTTGTCCTTGGTTTTTTCTTTCGCCTGTTCGATGGTCACGTCGTCGTCAAATTCGACTACGATCATTCCGTAATCCTGGAACGAGCTCGAAGTGATTTTGTAAACGCCGCTGATGTTCTTGATTTCCTTTTCGAGCGGCTTGATGATCAGCTTTTCGACGTCTTCTGCCGAGTTGCCCGGGAAAACAGAAGAGATATAGATTTTATTCTCGATGACTTCCGGGAAATCCTCGCGCGGCATAGTGATATAGGCAATCACACCCGTGATTACGATCAGCAGCGTGAAGATGTAAACGGTAACCCGATTGTCTACCGCCCAGCTGGATATGCTAAATTCGTGTTTATTATGACTCATTTTTGATTGGATTTTGGGTTTGGGTTTTGCTTCGGTATTTGTAGAAACGAAACCCCAAACGATTTTAGAAATTTAGCTTCATTCCTTCTGAAATGGCATTCGCGCCCTCGGTAACGATCATGTCGTTGGCGTTCAATCCGCTTAGGATTTCGGTGACATTGTTGCCCGATTGTCCGGTTTTAACGAGCGTTTTTTTGGCGGTCGCTGTTTTTCCTTTAACTTCTGAAGCGACAAAAACGAATTTGTTGTTTTCGGCATCCTGCTGGATCACGTTTGTCGGAACGACAATCGTATTTTTATTGGTGTAATCGATGACTTTAAGTTTCGCCACCTGATTCGGGCGCAACAGATTATCGGTATTCGGAACCGTAACTTCCACACCGAACGTACGGTTGTTCGGGTTGATGTTATTCGCTACCTGGCGGATTTTTCCTTTGTAGGTTTTGCCCAATGATGACAATTCTACATCTACGGGGGTGCCGACTTTCAATTTCCCGATATATGATTCCGGAACCGAAGTCGATACGTACATATTCGAAAGATTCACAACCCTTACGATGCCTTGCCCCTGTGTAACGACTTCACCCATATCGGTGATGATTTCGTCAACAGTCCCTGAAATTGGCGCCGTGATTACTGTTTTTGCCAATTGCGCTTTTGCCTGTGCAACCGCTTTCTGTTGGCTGATCATGGTCGTTTGTGCTTGCAGGTATTGGATTTCAGAGCCGATTTTCTGATCCCATAAACGTTTCTGTCTTTCAAAAGTGGTTTTCGCCAAAGCCAGTTGCGTTTCGAGCTGTGCGACTTGCTGGCCCATGCCGCCGTCGTCGATCCTGCCCAAAACCTGGCCTTTTGAGACTTTCTGTCCGGCAACCACATTCAGGCTGACCAATGTCCCCGAAAACTGCGGATAAACCACAAGGTTTTCTTTGGTGTCAACATTTCCCTGGATTTCAAGGAAGTGGTTGAAAATGGTATCAGATACTTTGACAACGCTTACGAGCGCTTCGTCTTTTTTCTGTTCGAGCGTTCCTAGTGCTTCATCGATTTTAGTGATTTCTGCCTGAAGCGTGGCCCTTTTGGCTTTAATGGATTCGAGGTTCTTGGATGCGATGATCGAATCCATGTTCTCCTGCTTGCCGCCGCAAGACGCCAACAGGATTGAAAATGCGGTTAATATGATTGCTTTTCTCATTGTGTGGATAATGTTATATGGGATTATTTCTGATTGATTATTTTTTCTAAAGTGGCTTTCCTGTTGATGATATCGACCATCGACTGCAGGTAGGTTTGCTGCGCGGTGTACAACTGCCGTTGCGCTTCGCTAAAATCAAAACTCGACGAAAGCCCTTCGGTGAACTTGATCTGCTGTTTGTTTTCGATGCGTTCGGCGAGCCTTAAATTATTCTTGGACGTTTCGTATTCCTCGATGCTGAATTCGTATTCGCTTTTGGCGCTTTCATATTGCAATTGCAGTTTTTGTGAAGCTTCGGTCAGTTGTGTCGTGGCCTGGTCATAAGCGATTTTGGCCTGCTGCGTCCTTGCGCTTCTGGCAAAGCTGCTGAAAATCGGTACGTTAAGGCTGACACCGAAAACAGACGAGTCATACCATTTTTGGTTATTGGCAAAAAACTGGAAGTCATCGTTATTGGCAATAGTCCCAAGATTGATGAACGAACTTAATGACGGCAATGCTTTACTGCGCTCGAGCTTGTATTCGAGTTGGCGCTGCTGCTGGAAATTGATCGCAATCTGGTAGTCGATGTTATTGTTGACGTTGAATTCACTCTGCGAAAAAACCATCGCGAGGTTCTGTGTCGTCAGGTCGTCAAGCTTATCG
>DATHGE010000136.1:0-10450 GCA_035317805.1 Flavobacterium sp.
TCCAACAAATTCATCGCCGATGCGATATACAAACAACTGACTTCTTTGGAGCATGTGCTTTTCGGCGGATTTACACACGAACCGGCAATCCTTGTCGCCGAAAAGCTCCTGGAAATCCTCCCGAAAAACCAAAAGAAAATCTTTTTCTCAGACAATGGCTCGACCGCGGTTGAAGTCGCCATCAAAGTCGCATTGCAATATTTTTTCAACAAAGGAGAAAAGAAAACGACCATCATCGCTTTTGAAAACGCCTTCCACGGCGACACGTTTGCAGCGATGGCGGCAAGCGGAATTTCATTTTACACACAGGCTTTCGCCGGAATGTTTATCGATGTCGTCCGGATTCCGGTTCCCGTAAAAGGACAGGAGCAGGCCAGTTTCGATGCATTAGAAAATGCAATTAAAACCTATAATTGCGCCGGGTTCATTTTCGAACCATTGGTACAGGGCGCCGCCGGAATGGTCATGTACGAACCCGAAAGCCTCGATCAATTAATCGCAATCTGCCAAAAAAACCGGGTCATCACGATCGCCGACGAAGTCATGACGGGATTCGGAAAAACCGGGAAAAACTTCGCCTGCGATTACCTTCAAAACCAACCCGATGTGGTTTGTCTTTCCAAAGCGCTCACCGGCGGCACAATCCCGATGGCAATTACCACTTTCACGCAGGAATTGTTCGACGGCTTTTACAGCGACGACATCAACAAGGCGCTTTTCCACGGCCATACGTTTACCGCAAACCCGACCGGCTGCGCAGCGGCTTTGGCAAGTATGGAATTGCTGCAAACGCAGGAAATGCAAAATAACATATTCAGAATCAACCAAAGCCACCTCGATTTCCAAAAGCATATCGAAAAGCATCCGAAAGTGACCGCAACACGCGTGCTCGGCGTCATCTTCGCACTCGAAATCAAAACCGAAACGGCCGCAAGCTACTACGGAAACCTGCGCAACAAACTCTACGATTTCTTCATCGAAAACGGTGTCATCATGAGGCCGGTGGGCAATATCGTCTACATTTTGCCGCCTTACATCATGAGCGACAGCCAACTCGAAAAAGTCTACACAATTGTTGAACAGGCTTTGGAAATAGTTTAATTTTGCAGCCAATCCTGCTGTTCGCTGTATCTTTTTTGCCATGTCGCCCCGAGCGCAGTCGAGGGGCATTTCGCAAGGCAAAAAAGGATGCCGCTTCCATCAGGGCTGGGATTTCCGTTTCAATTTACACTTAATCATCATTTTGTCGAAAACCATTTCCATAACGTCCATCGCCTCAATTTCCGCTTTAGGGAATAATCCGGAAATCATTTGGGAAAATTATTCCAACGAAAATCATTTTTTTAAAAAGCAGGATTTCAACAGGAATGTAGCGTTTTCTGCGCCACTCGATTTCGATTCAAAAAACGCCATCGAAAAACTCAGGCTATCCGATCCCAAATACAAATCGCTCGACGATTCCGTTTTATTCGCCATCGCCGCTTCACGCGAAGCGGTAAAAAAAGCGAATTGGTCAGAAAAAGACATCTTCGGAATCAATCTCGGTTCGTCACGCGGTGCAACAGGCCTGTTTGAAAAATACTTCCAGGATTTTCTTGAAACCGGAAAATCCTCCACTTTAACTTCCCCAACAACAACATCGGGAAATATCGCTTCGTGGGTTGCACACGATCTGCACAGCCAAGGCCCGGATATCTCGCATTCCATTACCTGTTCGACGGCTTTGCATGCGTTGCTCAATGGCGTGGCGTGGCTGCGTTCGGGCATGGCGGATAAATTCCTCGTCGGTGGTAGCGAAGCACCGTTAACGCCGTTTACGATTGCGCAGATGCAGGCGATGAAAATCTACGCGAAAGAAGATGCGGACTTTCCTTGCCGCGCGATGGATTTCGATAAAAAGCAGAATACAATGATCCTCGGCGAAGGCGCGGCGGCCTGCTGTCTCGAAATCGGGAAAAAGGGAAATGCGCTGGCCTTTATCGAAGGCATCGGCTATGCGACGGAAATCCTAGAGCACAACGTTTCGATTTCTGCGGAAGCCGACTGTTTCCAGAAATCAATGAAAATGGCCCTGAAAGATACGCCGCTGTCTGAAATTGATGTGATTGTCATGCATGCGCCCGGCACGAGAACCGGCGACCTTACGGAATTTAAAGCGATACAAAAAGTTTTCGGGGAAAACCTGCCTTTGCTCACCACCAACAAATGGAAAATCGGGCATACTTTTGGCGCTTCGGGCATGCTCAGTATTGAAATGGCCATCCTGATGATGCAGCACGATCAGTTTATCGGAGTGCCATTCACGGAAGTGAAATCTTCTCAAAAAACGATCAAAAAAATATTGATCAATGCCGTTGGTTTCGGCGGAAATGCGGTGAGCGTCTTGCTTTCCAAAGCATAATTAACCTGTTTATCCGGAAATCATGCAGCAGCACTTTGCAGACTTGCAATTAGCAACATGATAATAACTATGATATTGGTTACCAGATCGGCATTCTTAGAAATCATTTTTAAGTGCGTAATAATTTTCATATGGTATTTTTTAATTATCAAACTCTAAATCATCGACCAAATGTATAATAATATCGATGAAATGCACAAATTTATTTTTATTATGTTTTTTTCCTACAATAAAGAAAAGCACTTGAGCAAATGAAATTTTAATATAAAACGCTTATTTTCAGTTAGATAAGTTTTTATATTTTTTCGTAAGAAAAAAATTGAAATTTTATCCTGTTTCAAAAAAGCAGGAAAAATATTAATAGATTGACATAATCCGGAGAAAAAAAAAGGATAATCGAATAAGAAAACGATAAGCAGACCGTAAAATAATAACATAAAAAAACCCGCAACAGCTAAGATGATCCGTTGCGGGTGGGGAAATCAAAATTCTAGCCTAATTTAGCACTGCCTTTCTGGTAAAAGTGGTATTGTTGCTTAATTTTATCCTGACAAGCAAAACGGTTGGCAGGTTTAGATCCAGGTCTGAAATATTGAATTCCCGCAGACCAATGTTACTTTTTTCATAAACCGCCCTGCCGGTAATATCATAAATGGTTACCGTGTCAATTGCCGATGTGGCTTTGATCTGCAGGTTGGCATCTTTACAGGCAATTCCTACGTTTTCATCTGAAAATACTTCTGTATGAAGTACCGTATTGGTGAACCGGATTTCGAATCGCTCGTTGTATGTTCCGGTGGCCGTGGTGAATTGGTACGGTTCGTCTTTCAGATTGTGCAGGCCTTGGGTAAGATGGTCAAAAAGATAAATCTCCTGCGTGCCAAAGAATCCGTCAAAATCATCGAGTTTGATAGAAAATGTTCCGCCCAAAGTGGTGCTGTAACCCAATGGGACGATGCTGTCCTGGTCAAATGGGAGTGCCCGTCCCTGGATGGCAAAGTGCTGTCCGTTTGAAATGGAATAAAAGTTCAGGAAAGTGTTTCCGTTGAAAGCCAAACCGTCATAATTGCGGTCTACACCATCGGTTGCTCCTTCGGGATAACCCAAAAGCATTTGCTTAAAAGCGCCCTGATCGTTTGAGATGTGCAGCCAGATGCGGTTTTTCTCCAAACTTTCAGTACTGTTCTGCGTCCTGAAAAACTGATTGTTTTCAGATGCGATGCGCATACTATTGTCAAAAACTGCCGTCCCGGCCGAAAGGCCTTTAATAAAGAAACTTTGGCCCGATGCGATCTTGCCGGTTGGCGTTTCATTATTGCCAACGGTTGTTGTTGCTGTGCCGCCAAGCAGGTTGTATGCCGCATAATCATTACTTGTATAATTATAGGTGTTGTCACCGGGAATGAGCTCCGGCGCCGAATTGTGCGTCCATAAGTAAATGGTGCCATCGGTCAGGGCCGCATTTCCCGCATTTGACAGAAATAAATCGGCATCTATTGCCGACGGATATGGATTGCCGATGAGGTTCATGTCGCTGCTTCCGATAATGATCGGAACTTCAACCAGGCCATTGTTCGGGACGCCCGTAAAAGCGCCGTCGGTGTATGGCGATGCCAATGTGGTGCTGAAATCCTGTGGCGCCCTGACGATATATCCAATCCCTTTTTCCATTGGTGCAGCACCGTTCTGGTAAGAAATCCAATTTCCGATTGTCGGACTGAAACTGTAATATTTATCAGGCTGTGTATTTGGCGAAAGGTTGTATAATGTCTGACCGTCTACTGGCGATGACCAATACGTAAAATCATATCGCGTCATTGGCGTAGTGACTCTTTTCGCGGTAATATTTCCGGAATTGACAACATCGTTCACCTGGAGCAAACTTGCCTCGTCTTCAAGAACAAGGCTTGCGGTGGCGTCTACAGAGATGGCATCCGTTACAGCGAGTGTGCTGCCGGCCTCTACACTGAGTGCTGCATATTGTGCCAATGCCAGGCTAAAAACGGTCATCGTGCTTGCATCTGAAATCACTGGAAACGTATCGGTGGTCTCAACAATCACAACATGATCTGTGGTCGAAGGGATAACGCCGCAGTTCCAGTTCAATGGGTTATCCCAACGGTTGTCTGCTGCCGCGCCGGTCCAAATGTCGGCCTGTTTCACGGTCACGCTTTCAGACAGCTGACTCGGCCCTTCCCCATAAATCATTACGGCATAATCGCCATTTTCGGTGACAATAAAGGATTGGCTGGTCGCCGAATCAATCGCATCGCCGTCCTTAAACCATTGGTAAGCCGAGGCGGATGAGGAAACGAGCGTCAGGCTGCCGCCACTGCAAAAGAATGTCGTGCCGCCGGAACTGATAATTGGATTTTTCCCAAATGAGATGGTCGGTTTTTTGTCTACAGGATGATTGCCGTAAACATTGTATGTCGTATTCCAAAGGTTTTTTTCGGAGTGTCCGAAAGGGAAAGAATGGCCGTCCGGAGCGGCAAAAAGGCAGGTCGTTACCATCGCCAGAATGCCTGGCAATGTGAATTTAAAAGTAATTTTTTTCAAGATGTAGGGAATTAGGGATTACTGCATAAAAATCATTCGATAAACATTCACAAATGTAAATGGAGATTTTCACAATCATCGAAAAAGAACACATTTACCCGACAAATAACATCATTTTGCTATTATAATAATATAAATCCTACAATGTGAGAGTTTTATGAAAAAAAACTTCGCGGTTTTATCGACGAAATGCATCCAGCCTTTCAGTAATGAGATTGCTTTCGTAACCTTTCCTGAACAGAAAATCATAGCATTTTTTACGTTTCCTTAAAACATTGCCTTCCTGCAGCGATTCCCAATGGCCCTCGGCCAACGCATTAAACGTATCGAGATATTCTTCGGGCGTGATTTCCCGGAGTGCCGAATTGATATTGTATTGGGAAATATTCCTGAATTTGAGCTCATGCACAATCCGCATTTTCCCCCAGTGCTTTATCCGGTGCTTGCCGCGCGCAAAGCTTTTGGCAAACCTTTCTTCGTTGAGGAAATTGTGTGCGATGAGATACACGACAATTTCATCGGTCGCATTGGTATCCATGCCCAGGCTGCGCAATTTCTCAATCACTTCGTCGTGGCAGCGGTCCTGATAGGCGCAGTAATGCTCGAGTTTTTTTTGTGCTTCGGAAGGTGTTGAATACTCTTTAGACATAAACGGCGTTTGGATATCGTACCAAAAATAATTCTTTTCCGCTTATAAATCCCAAAACCGGACCTGAAGCCTTGAAACGATTATGCGTTTGTTAACAATTAATTGTGTCAAAAAGGTTGACAAATAGGAAATTACATTTAAATTTGCAGGTTCGGAAGTCACAAATTAATGCCATAAAGTAACTGTTAATGAAATTATTACAGAAAAACACCAATACCACATTTACCTTACAATTCAGATTGCTCTTGATTGCCTTATTTTTATTTGCCTTTTCGATGCCGTCTTTCGGGCAGGAGATATGGAGAAACGATATTAATGGAACCCAACCAAGTACAGCCAGCCCTTTTACAGCAGGACAGGTTGTTGCTCCAAATATGACCGTATCGGGAATAAAATTGGGCCCCGGAATTTTAACAAATGCGGGAAACAACCGATATAATGCCAGGAACTGGTCTACCGGAGCTTTCGATAATACTGACTATTTTGAATTTATATTAACTCCAGCCACTGGTTACCGGATCGATTTGGCAAGTTTTGTTTATTCTGCGCAAAAATCATCACAAGGCCCGGCATCTTATGCTTTGCGGTCGAGTCAGGATGGTTTTACTGCAAATATCGGAACGCCGGGTGTCGGAAACAACCTAACCATATCATTAAGTTCATTGGCAGGCGTGACCAATCCGGCATCTGTTACATTCAGATTTTATGCATGGGGCGCCACTGCCGCTACGGGAACATTTAGCATCAACGATTTCATTTTTAATGGAAATGTAAGCGCAACCTGCGCTTCGGTAGCCATTACTTCAGTATAT
Organism: Flavobacterium sp.; assembly: GCA_035317805.1. Classification (GTDB taxonomy): domain Bacteria; phylum Bacteroidota; class Bacteroidia; order Flavobacteriales; family Flavobacteriaceae; genus Flavobacterium. The sequence goes on from DATHGE010000136.1 coordinate 6,422, forward strand.
CCGACTTCGGGTCCTGTTGGCACAGAAGTTACGATTAGTGCTGCTTCGGGACTTGCCGGAGCAACGGCTACTTTTGGAGGCGTTGCTGCGACGGTGGTTTCAAGTTCCGCGACCCAACTGGTGGTTAAAATTCCTGCCGGAGCTGCTACGGGGAACCTTATCGTTTCAAATTCGGTTGCCTGCGCAAGTTTACCGGTTGCTTATACCGTTATTAAGGAAGATATTACAAGCTGTGAAATCAATTCGACGTTCAATGACATTATCATCTCCGAAGTTTACGATGAATTCTCGGGTCAAGGCGGCGCTGTAGAACTTTTCAACCCGACGGCTTCGGCTATACTTTTATCTACAAACGATTATCGTTTGAGACGATTTGCAGACTCAGGGCCTGCTTTCAATGAGGTCGATCTTGTAGGTACTATACCTGCTGGCGGAACATATCTCATTAGTGCAATTACGGCACCGGCACCATTGTGTACCGGAGTTACCTATCCAGAGACGCTGAATAGTGGATACAATGGGCTGGACAAATTTGAATTGCGAAAATTTGGAACCACGGTGATAGATGTAGTGATTGCTCCAAATGAAGTAGGATACAATGTTTACAGGAATACGAATGCAGTAGGTCCGACAGCAACTTACAGCCCGGCAGACTGGACGGTGAACAGCAACGAGGATTGTTCGGATCTCGGATATTTTCCGCCAGTAACGAAACTGCCGCCGACTTTGGTTACCAGTCCGGTTGTACCGACATTAAGCTGTACCACAACCGGAATCACAATCAGTGCTTCAGGAACTGAGGGCCATACTGCCGGACTTCCACTGGCTTACAAATGGTATGTCGTGGCTCCGGGAGCTCCCGGAACATGGTCGCCTATAACGGATGGCGGCATTTATAGCGGTGCCGATACGGCCACATTAAACATCAGCTCGATTACCGGAGTGAACAATTACCAGTATTATTGCCAGATTCGGGAAAACAGCACTACGTGTTATACGGCTTCGAATGCAGTAATCATTAAAGACCTTTATACAACGATCTGGACATCTACAGGCTGGAGCAACGGATTGCCTTCACTTACAAAAAGGGCAATCATCGACTTTACTTACGATACCGGAACCGACGGCAGTTTTGAAACCTGCTCGCTTATGGTCAAATCTACAAGAGCACTTACCATTTCACCTTCCACCTATGTGACGGTAGAAAACGAAGTTACGGTAGCGGGAACATTGGATGTTGAGGACGACGGCAGCCTGGTACAGAACAACAATACGTCTGTCAATACTGGCGACATTACGGTGAAACGCGAGGTTTCCATCAAAAAATATGATTATGTGTATTGGTCTTCGCCGGTAGTTAATTTCCCGGTGGCCAGTGTTTCTACGGGAACGCCATCCAATTACATTTACAGATGGCTTCCCACTCAGGGCGGAACCGCTTTTGGGATATGGCAGAATGCCGTTGGAAATATGGTACAAGGTAAAGGCTATATTATCAGAAGCCCGAGCGTTTGGCCCGCGACCGCACAAATTTTCCCAACGAGTTTTAGCGGGAATCCGCACAATGGAATCATTACCGCAGCTATTGCGCGGGGTGGCCAGCAGGGCATAGATTACGATAACGGAAACGGTGTGATGGTGACCAAAAATGACGACAACTGGAACCTCGTCGGCAATCCTTATCCAAGTGCAATTAATGCAGCGGCTTTCCTGAGCGCCAACGGAAATATCGAAGGGGCAGTGCGTTTATGGACACATGGCACTTTGCCGGTCTCGGCAACGGATCCTTTTTATGGCAACTTCCTTTACAATTATAATTCTAACGATTACATTGTCTGGAACGGTACCGCAACAACAAGCGGCCCGGCCGGATTTACCGGTGATATCGCCTCAGGGCAGGGTTTTTTCGTTTTGATGAATGACGGCGCCGAAGACTATACGCAAACAGTGGTATTCAACAACCAGATGCGCAGCAGCAGTTTCGGAAATTCACAGTTTTACAGGCAGGGTGGTGCATCGGCCGAAAACGCTAACGATGGAGAAACCGATAAAAGCAGGATATGGTTGGATCTGGTCGGTACAAACGGTGCCGTAAACAGGACCGTCGTGGGTTATGTAGCAGGTGCGACTTTGGACAAAGACAGGATGTATGATGCGTATGCAAGAGCCGACAGTGACCAGAATTTCTACTCGCTCATCAATGACGAACTGATGACCATTCAGGGACGGCCAGTGCCTTTCGACCAAAACGATAAAGTTCCTTTGGGTTTAAAAATCACCGCTTCCGGAAATTACAAAATCGCCATTTCCGCCGCTGACGGATTGTTTCAGGATACCGCCGCGAATATTTATATTGAGGATAAATTGCTGGGAATCATCCATGATCTCAGACAGGCACCATATGATTTTTCTTCGGAAGCCGGAACAGTTAACAATCGTTTCGTCCTGCGCTATAATAATACCGTTTTAGGGAATACTGCATTCGACCTTTCGGAAAACAATGTGGTTGTTGCTGCAAAGGATCACCGGATCACTGTAAAATCCTATACCGATCCGATTGAATCGATAACGGTTTATGACCTGCCCGGAAGGCAAATCTTCAATAAGCAAAATGTTAACGGTAAGGAATTTACTATTGCCGAAACGATGCTACAGCAACAGACTTTAATTGTGAAAACAAAACTGCAGAATGGCCAGATCGTGACCAGAAAAATTGTTTTCTAAAGACCCCCTGAACTGTAATTTTATTTGTAAGCCTTATTAAGATAAGGCTTACTTTATTTTTTTTACAAATGCAGTTCGTCGGTTATTTTTGCGAATGAACGATTAACAATAAGGCCTAACTTGCTGTGAGTCTTTTATTTGTATGTTTGTTAGTTCAGAGTTTGGAAGGCCAGGCTTTGGTAGCAAAAATCCTACTTTTTATGAAAATAAAGTCTCTTTTCGCATTCCTCCTTTTGCTTGCATGCCTGGATATTTCTTACAGCCAGGTTTCCATTACGAATGCGTCCTCGATAGCAACAGTGAACTTTTCGAATTCGATGCAGACCACTGTTGGATCTAACCCAAGCACAGCTTATGAAGGAGATGGTTTTGCCCTGAACCCAACCAGCCAGGGGCGACTCAATACATTGGCATGGGAACTTAAGGGATGGAGTGTTGGCGATGTGCTTTTCGGAACTGCCGGAATCACCGTCGATGATTATGCCCGGGGAGCGGTTACCGGAGGCGTGATCACACCAGGAATGTATGCTTATACCGAACTTCCGGGATCTGTTGCCAATCCGGCCATGCTCATTCAGCCTGGCGCGGGCGATTTTGCGCCAGGGACGATTGCGCTCAAGATAAAAAACAACGGGACATCAAACCTTACCCAGATTTCCGTTTCCTATAATTTATTTGTCCACAATGATGAGAACACATCGAGCGCGTTCAATTTCTCCCATTCCGCAGACAATAGTATTTATGTGAATGAACCTTTGCTGGATTATACGTCTCCCGATGTTGCCGATGCTTTTCAATGGATTCTTGTTGACACTGCACCGACACGCACCTGCATTATCTCGGGATTGAATATCGCCCCGGGCGGGGTTTATTATATCCGTTGGTCGAGTTTTAATGTTTCAGGCACTGGTGCCAGCGATGAATTCGGATTGGACGATATCGTCATTGGCGGAACTTATGGAGCGCCGGCGCCGGAAATCAATGTTACCGCTTACGGAAATACACTCCTGACAGGTGACACAACTCCTACAGTTGGTGAAGGAACCGATTTTGCACCGAGTTACGCACCGCTTTCTACCCTGCTTACCACATTACAGATTACCTATTATATCCAAAACCTTGGCGGATTGCCGCTGAATATCAGCAATGTTACCGTAACCGGAGCCAATCCGGCCGATTTTACTATCGGCGGTACGGTGCCAAACGGAAGTATCCCATCCGCATCGGCAACGATAAGCAACAAAACGCTCACCATTGTTTTTGACCCTACCGGACCCGGATTGAGGACCGCCAGGGTTAATATCT
>DATHGE010000137.1:0-3706 GCA_035317805.1 Flavobacterium sp.
ACGGGAACGGATTCACCACGACATCAAACGAAGTGATGTCGAAGCAATTGGCTGCATTCGCATAAGCCACGCGGCAGAAAATGGTAGTGCTTGCCGTATAATAATCTTCCGGAAGTGGATTGAGTCCGCTATTGGCATCTGAAAGTGAAGCGTGATAAGTGATCGTGAAACTTGCCGGAAGTGCAGCCCCCAAAATGACAGCGTTCATATCCGGCAGATGGAAATTTGCCTGTCCGTCATTATCCTCCTCGTCGCATTCGATAAAATCGGGAACATTCTGCGCATCGACAATATTGACGAGCGAAGGCAGCAGTGCAACATCGGCGAGGCGGTTGGCCACATTCCCACAGGTGTCAAAAACAAGGAAATTATACACTGCCGCTTCCAGATTCGTGAAGACATTGTTGTTGCCATTATCGACATCGAAAGGCTGACCATTTTTTGTAGTGATCTTATAGGTGAGTGGCGGAAATCCGACAGCGGTTATGTATACGTCGGAATTCAATCCGTTGCAGGTCACTTTTTTGATGTCGGTAATCTCAAGCTCATTCACAAAAGTGAATTCGTGCAGGATCTCAAAGCATTTCTTATACAAATCGATGCTGCCGTTTTCGAAAGTATCGAAAACCTTTACAATCCTGAAATCCCCTAAATAGGGAATATTGTAGTTAATGGTATTGGGCAAAAACAGTAAGGAGTTTGTCGTATTCGGAATGTCCCCAGTGTTAAAAGGAAAGCCGGTTTCAGGATGCTCCCAGCCACTGGTTACGGGGTTGAATTTTTGCAGGAAATACATCGGGTTGATCGCATTAGTCACATGCGTCAGTTCGAGGTCGAATGAGCCACAATGTGGAATAAGATTGTAACTGTCTTCGGTAATTTCGTAAGTCGATGGATTAACCGGTACCGTATGCGACATTCCACAGCTATCCACAATATCGAAAACATAGTCACCGTCAGGGAATCCGTTCATGCTGAAAACATCGGGCGTTGTAGCATTGATATTGAAGGAAACATTCTGCGGCAGCGCAGTTCCGTATGCTGCAGGAGCCGACGTGATGATGACCGATTGCAAATCGACGAGATTGCCGCGAATCCTTATCGCGCCTCTGTTAAGATCGCAGTCGGGCCATGTGATGGCACTCACTTGGGTTGCGGCCCCGGGAATGTCGAATTCGTCATCATAGATATTCCCGCAAGTGTCGGTCATATGAATGGTGTAATGCCCGGACGGTATATGATCCAGCGTAATTCCCTGGTCGCCGTTGATTAAAGAACTGATGTCAACAGGATACGTTGCAGAATAAGCCACCGGGCCTGAAGTGATGAAGGCAGTATCCAGTGTATAATTCGTCACTTTGATTTTTACTTCGCCAGTACCTGCGCAGCCTGGATCTGCCGTTGCTGTTATTGCCGGGATAGGATCGATGTATTCTATATCTGCCGATACAGAAACCGACCTTCCACAGCCGTCTGTCAAAGTTGCCGCATATTGTCCGTACGGAACCGGATTGGTCGTTCCGCCATAGTTGATCAATTCACTCGCAAATGGCCCGGGATGCTGCAGGTTGAATGTTGCAGGATCGAATCCGGCAGGATAATCGGTAAAATTTACCGTCACCGGCGGCATGTAATTGGACACTGCAAAAGCGATGAAATAATGACCGCACGGGGCAGGCGGCGTCCTTAAATCGACAAGGAACGGCTTGTTGATTGCGATGCTCGTAAAATAATATCCGTTTCCGCAGGCGTCGGTCACCGTCACATCATAAGTATAGACGAGATTGCTGTAATAAGGAATGACTGTAACGAATTCCTGTCCCGATACATCGCCGCCTGCCATATGGGTCACGGTTACGATCGGCGCCCCGCCGGCAGGAGGATGAACCGTATACGTGACGGTTAACGGAAATGAAAGGCTTGCGTTTAATGTTGGTGAAAGCGTATTTGTGATGGTGATCTGGTTGCAATCGATTACGGTCGCCTCATCGCTTTCGGTCCAGTTGAGTGTGCCGCCGGTAGAAGAAAGCAGCGTGCAGGTTTTCACGACGCCTTCACCGCAATTGTCATAAACCCTTATCTGGTATACGCCAGCGGGAAGTCCGGTAAAGACATTCGACGGTTGCAGCGGCACGATTACGGGTCCGGAAGTGATTTCATAAGAAACCGGATTGCCGGTCAAAACATTCACGGTGATTGTCCCGTTGCTGCCGCAGGTTACCGGCGAGGTTGTAAAACCATAATCGACAGGGATAAATTCATCGATTATCGTCACATCGATAGTATGAGAATTCGGGGCGTTCGGGGCTAAAGTCTGCGTGGCGACAATATGGTAAGTGCCGTGGCCGAGTCCGCTGATAAAATCCGCAGTTGAATTTGCAATCGGCGTAACGGTGTCAGGCAATAAATAAACGACGTAAGTGACCGTGGCCGCAGGATCTGTTCCTGTTACCGACATCTGAAGCGAACCATTGCCGGGGCAGGTCTCGTTTGCAGGGATTGCATTGAGGGTGAAATCGGGCAATTGCGCATGGAGTGAAACAGAACAAAATAAAAAAGCCACAGCAAAAAGCACAGATCGCGCCGATGCTTTATGGATAAGGGCTTTTAAATGTTTTATTTGTAAAATTCGATTCACTCAGCAATAATTTTTCCCAATTTTGGTACCCAAGGTAAGAAAAAATTTTCAAAGCATATGTTAAAGCGCTTCATGTTCATTATCAATAGCATAAAGTTTTGCAGATTAGAAAAAATGTATTACTTTTGCGCACCTTTTGGCGGAGAAGCATTTCCATCAGGTAATCAAATATTTTACAACTAACGCTTCTGTTTTTTTATCCGCGTACGAAATTCAAAGAAAACAGAATACAAATTTTTATCAGAACATATGTCTGAATTATTAAAATCACAAGAAGAGTTTTTGACGAATTTCAACTGGCACAACTTCGAAGAAGGTATTGATGCTGTTGACGAAAGCAACTTAAAAGAATTTGAAGATTTAGTTTCAAAAACCTTCATCGCTACCGACCAGGAAGAAGTTGTAGAAGGAACTGTAGTAAGAATCACTGAAAGAGACGTAATTGTTGACATCAACGCGAAGTCTGAAGGTGTTATTTCTTTAAACGAATTCCGCTACAACCCAGCTTTGAAAGTTGGTGACAAAGTAGAAGTATTGATTGACGTTCGCGAGGACAAAACAGGTCAGTTGGTATTGTCTCACAGAAAAGCACGTACCATCAAATCATGGGACCGCGTTATTTCGGCTAACGAAACAGGTGAAATCGTTAATGGTTTTGTGAAATGCAGAACTAAAGGCGGTATGATCGTTGACGTTTTCGGAATTGAAGCGTTCCTGCCAGGTTCACAAATCGATGTGAAACCTATCCGTGACTACGATGTTTACGTAAACAAAATGATGGAATTCAAAGTAGTGAAAATCAACCACGAATTCAAAAACGTAGTCGTTTCTCACAAAGCGCTTATCGAAGCGGATATTGAAGTACAGAAAAAAGAGATCATCGGACAATTGCAAAAAGGACAGGTACTCGAAGGAGTTGTGAAAAACATCACTTCTTACGGCGTATTTATTGACCTTGGAGGTGTTGACGGATTGATCCACATCACTGACTTGTCATGGTCAAGAATCAATCACCCAAGTGAAGTTCTTGAATTAGACCAGAAACTGAACGTGGTAATCCTTGATTTC
>DATHGE010000138.1:0-2588 GCA_035317805.1 Flavobacterium sp.
ACGCAATAATTACCGATTACGGTTTCCGAATATACTTTGGCACCTGCAAAAAAGGTCACATTGTCGCCGATCGTTACATTGTCGCCGATATAGCAATTGGGGTAAATCTTGACATTTTTTCCGATAGTGACGTTCGACCCGATGTAGCTGAAGCTGCCCAGGAACAGATTTTCGCCATAAGTCACATTTTCTGAGATGACGGTATATTGCTCAATCCCGGTCTTGCTCGCCTTTTTCGCCTGATCGTAAAATTCGAGTAGTTTTGAAAAGGACAGGTAAGCATCTTCTACCTTAATCAAGGTGGTGAGAATTTCTGATTCCGGGATAAAACTATGGTTGACAATCGTGATGGTGGCCTGTGTGGAATAGATATAGGGCGCATATTTCGGGTTCGCCAGAAATGTCAGCGAGCCTTCCGTTCCTTCTTCAATTTTAGACAGCCTGAAGACCTCGGCATTTGGATTGCCGACGACTTCGCCTTCTAAAATGCCTGCTATTTGAGCTGCTGTAAATTTCATCGCGACAAAAATATAAAAAATAGATTTTGATTGTTAATTTTCTGCCAGTTGTTTTGGAAAACAAATATAATATTTGGTCACGGGTTTGGACAGCGCTTTCAAATTGAGCTGGTCTGAAGCTTCGACGACATCTTCGATGGTGCGGTCTTTCTTTAATATATGGATCGGTTCGGATGTTTTATTGTATGCCTGATTCTTGATTTTCCCTTTAAAGACGAAATACGACGCATCCTGCAATGAAATGCTGCCTTTTGCCGAAAGCCTTTCCACGAGTTCCCGGATTTCTTCTTTTGGGAATTTCTCGCTGCTGAGCTTAATCTTAAGCAGGTCGCGGTTGATGATCATTTTGCTGAGTTTGCCCAGGATGAAATCGTCGTGGTTTTGCCATGATTTCAATGCGCCCACAATATCGAAATCATCGAGTTGCGCGAACTTATCAAGCACGTCGTCGCTGAAATCCTCGAGCTCGATTTTGTTTTGCATGAAGAATAATAAGGATTCGCTGCATGGCAAGACAATCCCTTTTTGCGTAAGCTCCTTGGCGCGTTTGAGGACTTTCGTCAGGATCAACTCGGCCACAAGGCTTGTCTTATGAAGGTATGCCTGCCAATACATCAGCCTGCGCGCCATCAGGAATTTCTCAATCGAATAGATGCCTTTTTCTTCCAGCACCAAAACATCATCCACCACATTCATCATCTGTATCAAACGGTCCGAATTGATATTCCCTTCGGCTACACCAGTGTAAAAACTGTCGCGCTTGAGGTAATCCATGCGGTCCATATCGAGTTGGCTCGAAATCAGCTGCAACATAAATTTCCGGTGATAATCACCTTTAAAGACTTTAATGGCAAGCGACAATTGCCCGTTGAATTCGGTATTAAGCTTATTCATAAAAAGCATCGAAATCGCCTCATGGTTCACATTTTCCACAATGCTGTGTTCCATCGCGTGTGAAAATGGCCCGTGCCCGATATCGTGAAGCAGGATTGCCACATACAATGCATTTTCTTCCTCTTTTGAAATTTCCACGCCTTTAAAACGCAGCACTTCGACGGCTTTTTGCATGATGTGCATACAGCCCAGGGCGTGATGGAACCGCGTATGGTGCGCGCCAGGATAAACCAGGTACGACAAACCCATCTGTGAAATCCGGCGCAACCGCTGGAAATACGGATGCTGGATCAAATCGTAAAGTAAAGGGTTCGGTATGGTGATGAATCCGTAAATCGGATCGTTTAATATTTTGAGTTTATTGATTTGCGTCACTGGTCGTCTTGATTTTGGATAACAAAGATAGCGAATATTAAGTTTAGGAAATAACGCCGGCAGGTTGAAAATTGTATAACATTAAGTCAGTAACATATAAGAAAATCCCGCCCTGAATTAGGCATCTTTGTTTCCAAATACTATCTTCGGAAAATTTATTCCGCAAATAGGATATACCGTTTAATTTGGCTATTTTTAAGCCTGAAATCAAAGGATTTGGATATAAAAAAATACATCAGGAAGAGTTTAAAGATATTGGCCTGGATCGTTGGCTCGGTTATCGGGCTTTTTCTTTTGATTGTATTGCTGATCCAGGTTCCGGCCATCCAGAATAAGATCAAAGACAAAGCCGTTACCTATCTCGAAGGTAAAATCCATACCAAAGTCGTCATCGGGCGCATTGAAATCGGGCTTCCTAAAAAAGTCATCCTCGAGAATTTCTATTTCGAAGACCAGCAAAAAGATACGCTGCTCGCCGGAGAAAAACTCGCTGTCGACATCAGCCTTTTCAAACTCATCAGCAATGAGGTCGAAATCAATTCGATCGCCCTGAAAGGTATTACCGCGAATGTGAGCCGCGATAAGGATTCGGTTTTCAATTTCGATTATATCATCAAGGCGTTTGCTTCCAAGGAGGAAAAACCGAAGGAAGATTCGGAACCGATGAAGATTTCCGTACGCAAAATCGACCTTGACCGCGTGCGTGTAAAATTCGACGACCAGATCACTAAAAATGACCTCAAGGCGTATATCGCACATTTCGATACCAACATCGATAAATTCGACCTAGACAAACTCGAA
>DATHGE010000139.1:0-3544 GCA_035317805.1 Flavobacterium sp.
ACTGCTGCCGTCGCAATCACAAGCGGATTGATGATTTACGGCACTTCCTATAACAATGCAAAACCAAAAAGCATAACGATACCTGAAAAGATCACGCAACGATACCTGCCCGACAGCATTGATTTTGCAGGCGAAAGAACACCATTGCAGATTTCGGACGTAAAAGAACGTTTCGAACGCGAACTGATTACCAATGCCAATCTCGACGCGACAACCTTACTCATTATTAAAAGAGCCAACCGTGCGTTTCCGGTCATGGAACCGATCCTTGCCAAATATGGCGTCCCGGACGATTTTAAATACCTGGCTGTAATAGAAAGCAATCTTGTCAATGTCGTTTCTCCTGCAGGAGCCCGTGGCATCTGGCAATTTATGCCCGAAACCGCACGCGAAAAAGGAATGGAAGTGAACGACCAGGTCGACGAGCGCTACCATCTCGAAAAATCGACCGAGGCGGCCTGCAAATATTTGCTCGATGCCAAATCCAGATTTGGGAGCTGGACCTTGGCCGCGGCTTCCTACAATGGCGGAATGACCGGCGTGAATAAGCAGATCGAGATGCAGAAAGTGACGAGCTATTATGATTTGCTGCTGACCGAAGAAACGTCCCGCTACGTTTTCCGCATTCTTGCACTAAAAGAAATCATGAAAGCACCAGCCAAATATGGGTTCGTATTAACGCCGGAGGAATTATACAAAGCCCTGCCGACAAAGACAATCGAAGTCGATACGACGATTACCGATCTCGCCGATTTCGCCAAGGCACAAGGCATCAACTATAAGATTTTAAAAATCCACAATCCGTGGCTGCGCGATAAGAAACTGCAGAATGCCGCAGGGAAAAAATACCAGATTGAAATTCCGTTAAGCGGATATTAACCACATGACAACAGCAACTTTTACCATACTTTTAGGAATCGGACTGGTCGCCGGAATATTAAGCGGCCTGATAGGCATCGGCGGCGGAATTATCATGGTTCCGTTATTGGTCATGATGGGTTTTACACAACATCAGGCGCAGGGGACAAGCCTTGGCGCTTTATTGCCGCCGGTGACTTTACTGGCGGTCCTGAATTACCATAGGGCGGGTGACATCAATTGGAAATACGCCCTTGTCATTTCGCTCTTCTTTGTAATCGGCGGTTATTTTGGGAGCAAGATCGCCATCAATATCAATGAAAAGATGTTGCGTAAGGTCTTTGCCGTGATTTTGCTGATTGTTGCAGGAAAAATGTTCTTCGGCAAGTAATCATTCGGCCGCCGCAAGCTGTTCGCGGACGTAATCTTTCTTTTCCAAAAACCCGATAAGCCTTTCGTTGAAAAGCGCATAATTCATCTCAAATGCCTTCTTGCCGCTGGTCCTTGGCGGAAGCTGTAAACCGCCGCGCTTGATGTCAACGACTTCGAGGCTGCTGTTGAGGAAATATGAAGTCGGGAATCCCAAAGTGTGCTTTAAAGTGGAAACAATCCGCGCATCGTTTTTATAGGATTCATTGGCATAGCAGACTTTGATGGCGTTGTTGAATTGCCGCGAGATTTTCCGGATGTCATTCCGGATATCCCAGAAAACCACAATGATCTGGACCTGGTCGTCGTATTTCCGCGCCAGTTTGTTCAGCGCCGGGATTTCGCCCTTGTTAATCACGCACCACGAAGAATAGGTGATGATAAAAACCGGCTTCTTAATCTTGCTGAGCTTCACTTTCCGGCTGTTGACCGACTTAAACGAATAATCGTCAAATCGCGAACCGACCAGCTTGTTCTGCACCAAAGAGTCGAACAATGCCTGACCGGCCTCAATGTTGCCCAGCTCAAATTCCTTGTCGCTTTCAGAATTGTACTTTTTAATATTATTTTTGATGGCATCGGAAAAAGAGACGACTTTTTCCTGGGAGAAGGAAATTTGTGTAATTATAAAATTCACTAAAAGAAATATTATTAATCTCATAATTTGTTAATTTATTGATTAATATTCAGCGAATTTAACAAATTAAACCATACGAAAAACATTTTGCACAATTTTCCCTATAAAAAAGTCATCCGTAAAGATGGCTTAACATTTTAGGAACCCGAAAGTTGCCTACATTTTTTTCATCTGGTCCTTCATCATCGTAATCTGGTCCTTGAGCATATTCTGCTTGTCAAGCTTTTTGGCCTCGTTCAAAAGATTGGTCGCCTCGAGCTTTCTCCTGCGCGTCATCGCAACGCCGGCAAGGTTTAGCTTGGCAACGGCCAAATCCATATCCATCGATAATCCGAGCTCAATAGCTTTCTTGAAATATTTCTCGGCCTGCATCAGATTGGTTTGTGAAAGCATGATTCCGTGAAGGTAATTGAAATAACCCTGCTGCTTTCTCACCAAAGCCGTTTCCGGATTTTTAATATAGGAAAGCCATTTCTTCGCGCCTTCGAAATCCTGTTTCCGCAGTTTCAGGAACGCCAAAAGGATAAATTCGTTTTTATAATATAGGAAAATCGGGATTGCCGACAGCAAAATGAAGAAAATTCCCGTGCCTGCGTAACCGTCCACAATCTCATAAATCCCATAAGCGATAATGAGTGCGGCAATAATTATTTTGATAAATCTGTGAAACATAATATTGATTTTATAAGGCTGCAAATGTATGTTTTCTTCTTTTGTCTGACAACAAAAGAAGAAAAAATGCCGGGAATCTTTACTTTTTGTCTTGACACAAAAAGTAACAAAAAAGTCAAGCGCCAGATCGCTCGGCGACCTGCTAAGTTTTCGATGGCTAAATCAAAAGAACTCGCCTACGGCTCAGACAGCTTTTGATTTTTGCGCCATCTTCAAACAGCAGGTGCCCGCCTGCGCAATCAAAGCGCAGCTTCACGAAAAACGTTTTTGTAAAACGGGACGTCAATTTTCCGCTTTGGAACGTCGAACGTCATCGGGAAAAACAAATCTTCCAATTAACAATAGGCGTTCTTAGGAGGATTTTTGGCGCTTCGCAGACCCGAGCCTAAAGGGCGAACTGTACGGAGCGTAGCAGAGTAAAAGCCAAAAATAAAATAACCACTTTCTTTGAGCGCGGCCGAGGTAGTTTTTGAGTTTGGAATTTGCTAGCCTTGAATTTTTGCTTCTTTTGTTTCAAGACAAAAGAAGATTAGCCTCGATTGCAGTGAAAATCCTTTTGTGGCCGCAGCATGGCGGAGGCCGCAAAAGATTGCAACGAAAAGCGTGACTCGAGCTCCCAATAAAAAAATCGGGAGTGAACAGGCGAAGCAAAAAGCTTCAAAAAAATATTTCAAAAACTACTTGCCAGAAAAAAAAGACTTTGTATATTTGCACTCGGTTTTGCAGGAACAATTCCGGCAGACAATTCAGATATTTAAAATAAGATTCTAAAGATACAAAGCAATGAGCAAAAGAACGTTTCAACCATCGAAAAGAAAAAGAAGAAATAAGCACGGATTTATGGACAGAATGGAATCTGCGAATGGAAGAAAAGTGCTTGCCCGCAGAAGAGCGAAAGGCCGTCACAAACTGACTGTATCTTCAGAACCAAGACATAAAAAATAATGT
>DATHGE010000140.1:0-2045 GCA_035317805.1 Flavobacterium sp.
TTCTGAACGATAAAACTCGAAATCGCGCCAAGGCAGTTGAATACAAAATGCGGATTCATTTGCAAATGCAGCGCTTTCTGCTCGTATTCGGCAACTTCCTTTTGAAGTGTCAGGCGACGTTTTACCTGAAGGCGGTTGTAGATTACCAAAATCAGCCCAATCAGCAGCAGCGTACCGAGGATTGAAAAAATGGTGAATTGCGTCTGTCTTTTGTTCTTTTCTGCCAGCAACGTTTCCTTTTTCTGGTATTCGAAATCCATTTCGGCCTGCGCAAATTTCTTGGTGTTTTCCTGGTTCAGGATACTATCGCGCGCCGTTACATAATTTTTGTAATGCGCCAGCGATTCTACCGGACGGTTCAGGAATCCATACAGATCGCTGAGCAGTTTTTCCGAATGGTAGGTTTGGTCGAGCACACCGATTGCCCTGGCGTAGTCCAGCGATTTGGTTGCGAAAGGCATGGCTTCGGCATATCGCTTCTGGTCGGAATACAATTTTCCAATATTGTAAAGCGCCAGCGAAGCACCGAATTTATTCTGCATTTCCTCATATAAACCCAATGATTTCTGATAATTGGCAAACGATTCGGAAAGATTATTTTGCCACTTGTAGTAATCGCCGAGGGAATTGTACAAAAGCGCGAAACCTATTTTATTATCGTCCTTTTCAAATGCCGACTTGGCCAGATTGTAGTATTTCAGCGCATTTTCATATTGCTTCGTTTCAAAATAAATCACGCCGATATTGGTGAGTGTCACCGGTGCATTTTTTTCGCCAATCTCCGACTGGATGGTGTATGCTTTTTTAAGGTATTCCAGCGCTTTTGGATAATTCTGCTGTGACTTATAAACGATTCCAATGTTGTTGAGTGCTTTCGAGATATTGACCTGCTGTCCGATTTCACGATACAATACAAGTGCTTTCTCATAGTTTTCCAAAGCCATATAATAATTGCCCAGCTGCGTATAAACCACGCCCATGCTGGCGAAAGTTCGTGCCAGTCCGTTCTTTAGAGGTTTGTCATCGTGATTTTCTTTCAGCAAGGATTCGTATTGTGATTGCGCCTTTTTGAAGTGTGTTAAGGCGTCGGCATAATTTCCAAGCAAAATATTGGAATTGCCCTGATTGATTCCGGCATTGGCCAATCCGAAACCATAATTTATTTGGGACGACAATGCCGTCGCTTTCTGCGTATAAAAATCCGCCGAATCGAGGTTGTTTCCCGTAAACGTACCTGCCAATTTATTGTAAAGATTCACTTTTGCGGTATCAGCCTTTGCCGTCCGGAGCATTCTTTTGAGGCTGTCTGTCTCGACGCGCTGGGCGCTGCAAATACCAAAAATGGTGAGTGCGAAAAAGAACAGGATGCGGTGGAATTTACTTTTCAAAACTGGTTGGTTTAAGTTATCCATACAAATGTAGGGTATGTTTTGAATTATAAACACGCCAATTATTATTCCGGCGGTTCGGATTATTATTTGGGCACTATGGATTTTCAGGAGCGTCTGCTTTGGAAGTAGTGTAAACAAAAAGCTCCCGGTTGAGGAGCTTTTGAGAATTATTGTTTGATAATCTTATAGGTACTTTTCGAATTCCCCGATCGGATCGTTACAAAATAATAGCCTTTCTGGAAATCCCGGATATCGACCTGACTGCCGCTTTCGGTGATGCCGCGTTTGAGGATCCTGCCATTGGCGTCCGAAACTTCATACGAGCTGCTTTCCGCAATATTGCTTTTGATAATAAAGTAGTTTTCGGCCGGGTTGGGGAAAACCGCAAAATTGTCCTGGCTGAAATTCCGCACAGCCAACGGGGCCAATTGTGTCGTAACCTCATTGGTCACGATCGGCAGATTGAAGTCGAAATAGATTGCCGCTTGCGAACTTGCAATGTCGCCATTCGAAAAACCTGACTTAGGCTTAATCCTGTAGGAAAACCAGCCGTGGCTTCCAGCCTCATTTGTTGTGCTGTCGGGCAAACCGATATTGGCGAAAGTGCACGTAATCTCGTTGCCGTTCTTAATCTGGATATTGTAGTTATGGCTT